>JAEUQD010000853.1 GCA_016789925.1 Bryobacterales bacterium
CAAACAGACGGGCGCGGCCGCCGAAACACATCATTGGGAGGCGCCGTTGGGCGATCAAGGCGCGTGGTTGCAACTCGCCTGGGACCAGCCTCAAACCATCTCGCAAGTGATTCTCAAGTTCGACTCCGGGTTCCAACGCGAATTGACGCTCACTGCGTCCGATAGCCACACCCGGGCCATCCTCCGCCAACCGCAACCGGAGACGGTGGCTGACTATACGGTAGCCGTCAGGACCGCCCAGGGTCAGTGGACCACGGTCGCCACCATCGCCGGCAACCACCAGCGTCTGAACCGCCTCGCGTTCCCGCCCGTCAGCACGTCCGCCGTGCGCATTCAGGTCACGCGAACGCACGGGCTCGACCACGCACGGATCTTTGAGGTTCGCTGCTATGCGTAGCCGTCAAAGAATGCGCTTGAACCGGATGAACCAGTAAGAATTTTCCGGAATCCCCGCCATCAGCGCGACTTGCTGGCGCAGTCCGCCTTCGATGGAGTAAGTGCGGGTTTCCCAGGCCAGCGTCCCGCCCAGCCGCACCACGCGATGGCCGCTCTTGTTCCAGAAGTGCCAGGCGTAGGTGGTCGCCACCCCCGGACGGAACACCAGTCGCGCCGTGTCGGTTCGCCATAGAACATGGTTGGTCCAGCCCTGGAGGCAAACGATCGAGCCCAGCCGGTACGGAGAAGAAACCAGCCTCCACGAATCGGCCGTTACGGTGACGGGCAGTTTCAGTTTGCCGTTGTAGGTGATGTTGGCGGCAGCCAGATGATCGCGCGTCCCGTTGAGGACGGACCTGAGCACCCAGCGTTGGTAGCCGAGCGACCCATCAATCCAGTGGCTGGACCGCCGGAGGAGAGGATACCGGTAGTCGAAGCCTGCCTGCCAGTCGAACGCGCCTGACCGCGAGTCGAGCGTGTGCCAGCCGAAAGCGGTCAGCGAATCACCCTTGCGGAAGGCGTTATTGACGCCCGCAACGGCCTTGTTCTGCCACGCCGGACCGTCACCGAAGGTGCCGCCGAGCGCAAGCTGAAAGGTCTCCGCGAAGCCAGTCTGGACGCTGCCCGTGAACGTCGCTTTTCGAAAGACTTGGCCCTGGCAGATGGCGGCGGCCAACAAAAGCAACACCAGGACAGACATGGATCCCGGACCTATTTAGAGTCCAAGACCAGATTATCAATTTGCGCTACCGGCCGCCAGGAGGACGCATGCTTTGGCCCCGGTAGGGGAACTCGCGGGCAAGGATGTCCCAATCCATCTCCAGGCCCAGGCCGGGTCGCGAACTCAACGTCACGTGACCGTTCCGTACTTGTGGGAAGCTCTGCCGCGTAAGCCGCAGGAACAGTGGTTCCATCGCCGCATCCCACTCCTGCATGAGAAAATTCCGCACCGCCGCCATGGCATGGAGGGAAGCCACGTGCGCGACGGGTCCGTAGTACATGTGAGGCGAGATCTCGGCGCCATAGACATCGGCCAGCGCGGCGATCTTGCGAATCTCCGAGATCCCGCCGCAATGAATCACGTCGGGCTGGACGATCTGCGCCCCTTTGGCGTCGAGCAATTGCTTGAACTCATACCGGGAAACTAAACCTTCTCCGCCGGCCACCGGGACTGGGCTGTGAGCCGCAATCTCTCCCAATGCGTGAGGAGTCTCGCGCCACGTGGGCTCCTCGATGAAGAGTGGCTTGAACGGGGCGACGGCGCGCGCGAACTCGAGCGCGGACCGCGTCGAAAACGTCTCCCACATTTCGAGCCCGATCTCGAGTTCCGGTCCCCCACCCTGGCGGACAGCCTCCACTTCAGCGGCCAGACGGCGGAGACGCTCGGATTCCGAGCCGCCTTTCGGGAGAACCCACTTGATGCAGGTCCAACCCTGAGCGCGGGTTTCGGCGGCGAGCCGGGCGAGATTGGCGGGAGTACGTGGTTCGAGCTTCTGGCTCCAGTGGCTGTAATAGACGCGCATGGGCTTGGCCTCGGTGCCTCCCACCAGCCGCCATACCGGCTGTTGCAGCAGTTTCCCCGCGATGTCCCAAAGGGCGATGTCGATGGCCGCCAGCGCGGTCATCAGAACGGGTCCGTTGCGGTAACGCGACAACTGGTAGTAGTTGCGATTCCAGTGGTCCTCGATGCCGGCCGGATCCTTGCCGATCAAGTGGGCTCTAAACCAGAGCACAGCTTGTTCCACGATTTCAGCGCGCCCGGAGATGGAGGCTTCGCCCAGTCCCGTGACGCCGGCATCGGTTTCGACCTCGACAAACAGATAGTCGCGGTTCTCGATCGTGTGCTTACGGGTCACGATGCCTCGAATACGAATCGCTGGGACGGCCAGCAGTGCGGCTGCTGGCAGGAAGGCGCGGCGTGTCAATGGAGGCATCCTGTAAAGACCTTATCGTAATCGGCGCGGCCCCCGTGATAAGCTACCCTTCCATGAGCCGGGTTGTTCTCTTCTTGCCGCTGGCCGTACTGGCCGCGCAAGAGACGCCGCAAGTCTTGGATGCGCGCCTGCTGACGCCGCTCTCAAGCCATTCGGCGCCGGGAACCCCATTCCGGCTGCGCGTGAATGGCGCCTGGGAACCGGGGCGCGCGCCGGTCCTCGAGCCGGGCTCGATCATTGTGGGCCACGTGCGCAGATCCGCGCCCCTGGGGGTGGGGCTGCGCAGGGAACGCGCCGTCTTGGATCTCGATTTCGATGCGTGCCGGACACCGGCAGGTGGGCCGGCCGGGTGCAAGGTGGACCTGGTGGCCATCGACAACGCCCGCGAGTATATCGGGAAGGACAACCAGATTCGCGGCGTGATTGCCGCCAGTCATCCCCACAGTTGGCTCAATGGAATTTGGTTCCGTCCGGTCGGTACGCTACCGCACCGGGCGGCGTTGGGACTCACCGGAGCCTCCGGGATGGTTTATGAAAAGGTGGGCCCCACTCCGTTGCTCGGCGCACTCGTCATCGGGCTGCGGCTGGCATTCTTCCGCCTCCCCGACGCTGAGATCGAACTGCCGTCGGGAACCGACATGTTGGTGCGTGTCCAGGTAGACACGGCGGCGGCGCCCACACCCGCCCTACCGGCTCCGGAAGATTTGAGCGAGGAACTGAGCACGGTGCTGGCGTCCCTGCCGGCTGAAGTGCGAAGGTCCAATGGAAACCCGTCGGAGGACCTCGTGAACTTTGCGTTCCTTGCCGGCAAGGAGCAACTGGTACAGTCCTTCGAAGCGGCCGGATGGACCGTTACCGAGCAGTTGACGCCAAAGACGTTCCTGCGGACCTACGCGGCGATCTCGGCGATGAAGGCGTATCCGAGCGCTCCGGTTTCTCCGCTGTATCACGAGGGCCGGCTGCCCGAAATTGTCTTCCAGAAGTCGTTCAACTCTCTGGCCAAACGGCATCACATCCGGATGTGGAGGATTGGAGCCGACCGCTGGATCGGCGCTGCGACGCACGACACCTCGGTGTCCTTTCTCTGGAAGAAGATGAGCTTTACGCATCTCATCGACCCGCGGATTGACCGCGAGCGCGAAAAGCTCCTGAACGACCTGGCTGCCGCGGGTTGCCTCAAGGGGTTGGCCATGCTGGAACGGCCAGCGATCACAAACACCAAGCTCGATCGCGGCCAGGCGATCACCGACGGAGCTTTGGCGGTGGTCTCGCTGAAGCCGTGCCTTCCCTCCTCGGAGGAGGCAAAACCTGTTAGACCGCGGCGCAACCTCGCCAAGTCCGCCTTACGAAGAGTTGTACTGGAAACGCGGCACTACCTCGTGCGCGGCAGCGCTTACTACCTTTCCTACCGGGGAGTGCGCTGGGCAACGCTATCCTGGCGGAATGAGTTTTCTCGACAACCTGGAGAACAGTCTCAAGGCTCTCGAAAGCCGCGACGAAGCCGATCCGGAGAAGAGGCAGCGGGAGGAGGCGCAGAGGGAAGCATCGCGGGATGCAGCTCTGCGGACGGCTCCGAATGTGGAACGGCTGAAAACGAGCGAGTTTACGGCTTGCTTGCTGACTGCATGCCGGACTGAAGGGCACCGCCTCAGAAAGTTGGTTCGCTTCACCTGGCTGGAATCGACACTCAGGCTCGAGACCCAGGACAAGCGGCTCGATCTGGAGGCCACGCCGGAAGGCGTGACGGCGACTTTCTACGTCGCCGGCCAGGTCAGGCACACCGAACCAGTGGATTTTTCCGGCGATCCGGCCAGCCTGGCGAGGCGGTGGCTAGAAGCTTAGCTGTAAGCTGGTAGGAAATGCCCAGGTTGAACAGCTTTCTGGTCGCGGCCCTGGTGTGTCTGCCGGCGCTGGCTCAAACGACGGTTGACTATCAGCGGGATGTGCGGCCGCTGCTGGCCAAGCGCTGCCTCGCCTGCCATGGCCCGGACGAGCATGGCCGCCAGGCTGGTCTGCGGCTCGACACCCGCGAGGGCGCGACCGCCGCGGGGGGCATTGTGCCGGGCGCATCGGCCAGGAGCAAAGTCTTCGCGAGAATCACCGATGCCAGACGGCCCATGCCGCCGGCGGGCGAACGGTTGAACGCGGCCGAAGTGGAGTTGATCAAACGCTGGATCGACCAGGGGGCGAACTATGCCAGGCACTGGGCGTTCGAGAAACCCAAGCGGCACGCGGCCCCGGCGGTCACGCGCAGCGACTGGCCGCGCAACCCGATCGATCATTTCGTGTTGGCGCGCCTCGAACAGGAGAAGTTGGAGCCCTCTCCGGAAGCCGACAAGCACACTCTCGCTCGGCGCGTTGCGCTGGACCTGACCGGTTTGCCGCCTTCGCCGGCTTTGTTGCGCTCGTTCGTCGAGGACACGAGCGCCGGCGCCTATGAACGGCTCGTGGACACCCTGCTGGCTTCGCCGGCGTATGGGGAACGCTGGGCGCGCGTCTGGCTCGACCTGGCGCGGTACGCCGACACCCAGGGCTATGAAAAGGATTCCAACCGTACAATCTGGCCGTACCGCGACTGGGTGATCCGGGCGTTTAACAACAACATGCCCTTTGACCAGTTCACGGCAAAGCAACTCGCCGGCGACCTGCTGCCATCTCCCTCTCAGGACGACTGGATCGCCACCGGGTTTCACCGCAACACGATGACGAACACCGAAGGCGGAACCGACGACGAGGAGTTTCGCGATACGGCAGTCAAGGATCGGGTCGCCGTAACCGGGCAGGTTTGGATGGGTTTGACCTGGGGTTGCGCGCAGTGCCACACCCACAAGTACGACCCGATCGCTCATAACGAGTTCTACCAGCTCTACGCCTTCTTTAACCAGACTGAGGACGCCGACAAGCCGAGCGATGAACCGGTGCTGAAGTTCGAGAATGCTTCGACCCTCATCCTCAAGGAACTGGCGGGCGACAAGCGGCGGGTTACGCACATCCAGAATCGCGGCAATTTCCTCGATCCCGGCGAGCGTGTTGAAGCGGGGACCCCGAAAGCATTTCATCCGATGGGAGATGACGTGCCGCGTAACCGGCTCGGCCTGGCGAAGTGGCTGGTGAGCAGCGAGAATCCGCTCACCGCCCGCGTGACGGTCAACCGGTTCTGGGCCCGCCTCTTCGGGCGGGGCATGGTGGAAACGGAAGAGGATTTCGGAACCCAGGGCGCGGCGCCCAG
>JAEUQD010000893.1 GCA_016789925.1 Bryobacterales bacterium
GCCTCCGGCCCTTCGGCCACCCCGCGCGCGGCCTCGCCAAGGGCTTGCGCCTCAATACGCTACGGCCATTCCGCTCCGACTTGTCCAGCAATTCCCTCTCTTCGCCCCCAATTCTCCCGAGACACCCTCGCCCCATGGCACACTATCTGTACGTGACCATGCGAGTGAAGCTGTTTGCCGACGGGGCCGATAAGGCGGCGATGCTGAGGTTGTATGACAATCCGGCTATCAAAGGATTCACCACCAATCCCACGCTGATGCGCAAGGCCGGCATCACCGACTATGCCGCCTTCGCCCGCGACATCGTCGCGGCCATCCCCGACCGCCCCATCTCCCTCGAGGTCTTCGCCGACGAGTTCGACGAGATGGAACGCCAGGCCCGCCTCATCGCCGCCTGGGGCCGCAACGTTTACGTCAAGATTCCGGTCACCAACACCCGAGGCGAGTTCGCCGGCGACCTCATCCGCAAGCTCACCGCCGAAGGCATCCAGTTGAACGTGACCGCCCTGCTCACCCTCTCCCAGGTCGAGCAGGTGGTCGACGCCCTCCGGGGCGGCGCGCCGTCTTACATCTCGGTGTTCGCCGGCCGCATCGCCGACACCGGCCGCGACCCCATCCCGGTCATGCAGGCCGCTCTCGAAACGATGGCCCCGCACCCCCAGATGGAGCTGATATGGGCCAGTCCCCGCGAACTCCTCAACGTCATCCAAGCCAGTGACATCGGCTGCCACATCATCACCGCCACCCCCGACATCCTGGCCAAGCTCAGCCTGCTCGGCAAGGACCTCTCGGAATACTCCCTCGACACGGTGAAGATGTTCCGGACCGACGCCGTGGCCAGCGGCTTCACCCTGTAAGGATCCAGTCCGCCGCCTCCACCAGGCTCCGGCACACGTAGTCCGGCGCCCGCGACGGAGCCCGCTCCGGGTAGCCGTAGTCGATCAGGATTGTCTGACACCCGGCTGCGTGCCCCGCGTCGATGTCGCGCCAGCGGTCGCCCACCATCCACGACGCTGCCAGGTCGATCCCGTGCTGCGCCGCCGCCTCCGTCAGCAGCCCCGGTAGCGGCTTCCGGCACCGGCAGCCATCGGCATCGTCATGCGGGCAGACGCGGATCTCATCCAGTGTCAGCGTCTCCGACAGGCACGCATGGATCGCCTCCAGGCGCTCCAGCGACTGGGTACCACGCGCCAGGTCCGGCTGGTTCGTCACGACGATCAAAAGATAGCCCGCCGCCCGCAGCCGCTCGAGCGCTTCCTTGACGCCATCGAGGATCTCCAGTTCCTCAACTGTGTCCGGCGGGTGCGGCAACCCCCGCCGCAACAGCGACCGGTTGAGGACGCCGTCGCGGTCCAGAAAAACGGCTCTTACCATTTGGTGGCGTGTTGTTTCAGCGCCGGATGCGTCACGAACAAGTGCCACACCACGCCTTGGAAGGCTTCGGCGTGGGGCGTGACGTGCGCCGGATTGACGGTCGGGATGACGACGCAGGCATCGGCGACCTGCGCCGTGTAGCCCCCGTCGCGACCCACGATACCGGTGATGGCCGCGCCCACTTCCCTGGCGTATTGCAGGGCGGCAACGAGGTTCGGCGACACGTTCGCCTCCACGTTGCCGCCGCCCACCGAGAAGACCAGCAGGGCGTCCCGGGCCGTCAGCCGCGAGGTCTCAAGCCACGAGGCGAACACGCCGCCCCAACCTTCGTCGTTGGTCCGCGCCGTCAACTCCGACACGTTGTCAGTCGGCGCATAGGCTTCAAAGCCGCAGATCTTGCGAAAGTCGTTGACGGCGTGCGACGCGTTGGCGGCCGACCCGCCGACACCCAGGATGAACAGCCGCCCGCCGCGGTCGCGCGCGTTAGCCAGCAGTTCGACGCAACGGTCAATCGCCGCCCGGTCCAGTTGATGAAGGATCTGTACAGCTTCCTGAAGGAATGTTTCGGTGAAGGTCATGGAGTGAGGAGCCTGTCGAGTTCTGCAAGGCCCTGGGGAGAGCCGATTTCGTAAAAACGGGTATGGACTTCGTAGGCCGCCAGCTTGTCTTCGGCCAGCAGCGATTGATACAACTCCGCCAGGTCCCAGGTAGGCGATTCGGGCGGTTGCGCAAAGGCTTCTGGGCGGAAAATGCCGAGACCGTAGTCGATATGTTCCATGTCCGCCGTCTGGTGTTTTTTATCGTACACGACGATACGATTCTCGCGGAAAACCACGTTCGACCGGTCGAATTGGGAAGCGTTGCGGTACACGGTCATCAGCGCCCGCGCCTCGGTCGACAGGAAATGGCGGGCGATGGGCGCGAAGGGCACCGGCAGATACGAGTCCCCATACAGGACAAAGAACGGCGACCCCGCCGGCAGCAGCGGCAGCGCCTGGTGAAGCGCACCTGCCGTGCCCCGCAACGCAGGCCCATCGTAGGAATAACGCACCGACAGTTCGTACCGCGCCCCGTCCCCAATCTCCGCCTCGACCATCTCCCCCAGATACCCCACGCACAGCACCACCTCGCGCACCCCGTTCTCCCGCAACTGCTCCAGTTGGTGATGAATGAACGGCCGGCCGGCCACCGCCAGCAGCGACTTGGGAACCGTCTCGGTCAGTGGGCGCATGCGCGTGGCCAGGCCGCCCGCGAGGATGGCAGTCGGGAGCATGGCGTCAGGACCGTGTCACCAGGGCCGTGCCTTCGAAGTCGAAGCGGAACCGGAGTTCGCGGAGTTTGTGTTCGCCGCAGAGGATATGGCGGAGCTGCGTCTTGTTTTCCGTGTAGAGCATGAGGAAGCCGCCGCCGCCCGCACCCACCACCTTGCCTCCCAACGCGCCGTTCCGCCGCGCCAGGTCGTACAGATCGTCGATATGGCTGTTGGACATGTTAGCGGACCGGCGGCGCTTATTCTCCCAGTGCACGTGCATAATCTCGGCGAATGTGCGCAAGTCGTTATTGACCAGCGCATCGCGCGACGCCAATCCCATTTCCTTCACCTTGTGCAGGTTCGCGATCATCCCCGGGTCGTGCGCCCGCGACTTCGTGTCCTGGTCCGATAACAGCGACCCCGCCGATCGCGTATACCCCGTAAACACCAGCAACAGATTGTCTTCTAGAGCGTGCAACGTCTCCGCCGACAGGGGTAGCGGCTCGACCCCAACCTTGTGGTCGGGATGAAACGTAAACGCGGTAATGCCGCCGTACGCCGCGATGTACTGGTCCTGCTTCCCGACCGGCTCTTTCAGGCGGTCGATTTCGATATGGCAGGCGTCGCGGGCAAGCGTCTCGCGCGACCGCGGATTCTTGCAGTGAAGATCGAGCGAATGCAACAGCGCCGTCGTGAAGGCCCCCGACGAGCCCAACCCCGTACCCGATGGAATGTCCGACAGCGACGTAATTTCCAGATAGCGTGGAGGGATATTGCGCAGTGTAAGGGCTTCGCGAATGATCGGATGCTGGATGTCCTCGATGCGGGTTACCCGTTCCAGGCGAGAATACTTGATGATCAGTTCTTCTTCAAAGCCATGATGCAGAGTGATGTAGACGTATCGGTCGACCGCGGCCGCAATCAGGAATCCAGTGTGTTCGGTGTAGTAGGAGGGCAGGTCGGTACCGCCACCGCCCAGCGACAGGCGGAGCGGGCTTCGCGTAATGATCATCAGCAGCTATGGTACCCAACCCACTTCACCGCGAGGGTGCCTGGGTTTGATATTATTCCCCAATGCTGACAGACCGGCGCTCGTTTTTGAAAACCCTGGGCGGAGGGTTTGGCATGGTAGGGTTGCAGGGGACGCTGGCGGCCGCCGGCGCGACCGGCACGCACTTTCCGGCCAAGGCGAAACGGGTCATCTTTCTCTTCCTCAACGGCGGGATGTCGCAGGTGGACACCTTCGACCCCAAGCCCGCGCTGACCAAGTGGAACGGCACGCCGCTGCCCGGCGAAAAGATCAAGACCGACCGCGCTTCCGGCAACCTGATGGAGTCCCCCTGGAAGTTCGAGAAAAAGGGACAGTCAGGCCTGGAAGTCTCCGAAATCTTCCCCGAAATCGGCAAGCGGATGGACGATTTCTGCGTCATTCGTTCCATGTGGGCCGATAACGGCAATCACGGACCCTCGCTCCAGTTGCTGAATTGCGGCCACCAGCTACCCGGCCGCCCGTCGCTTGGTTCGTGGGTCACCTACGGCCTCGGTACCGAGAACCAGAATTTGCCCGGTTTTGTCGTGCTCTGTCCGGGCTTCCCCGTGCTCGGCAGTTCGCTCTGGTCGTCCGGCTACATGCCGTCCAAGTACAACGGCGTGCATATTCAGAACTCGGCGATCGAGCCGGAAAAGCTGATCCCGAACCTCGGCGCCGGCAGCACGGAGAAGCAGAAGCAACTCGGCCTGTTGTCCAAGATCAACAAGATGTACGTCGACCGCCTCGGCGGCGACCAGCCCGAAGTGGAGGCTGCTGTGGCTGCGCTCGAGTCCGGCTACCGCTTGCAGGCCGAAGCGATGGACGCTTTTGACATCCGCAGGGAATCCGAAAAATCGCGGGTGCGCTACGAGCTCTACCAGGACCCCCGCGGCGACTTCGGCCGCGGCTGTCTCCTCGCCCGCCGTCTCATCGAGCGCGGCGTCCGCATGGTCCAGGTGTTCTTCGGCAACTTCCAACCCTGGGACAACCACGACGATATTCGCGTCCACGCCAAGCTGGCCCATCAAGCCGATGGTCCGATCGCCGCGCTGGTCGACGACCTGAAAGCCCGTGGCCTGTTCGACGAGACCCTGATCATCATTGGCGGCGAGTTCGGCCGCACACCCATGATCCAGAACTCCGGCCTCGAGAAACTCGGCAACGGCCGCGACCACAACGTCCACGGCTTCAGCCTGCTGCTCGCCGGAGGCGGGGTCAAAGGCGGCACGGCCTACGGTGAAACGGACGAATTCGGCCTGCGCGCCGCCGTGAACAAGGTCCACGTACACGACCTGCACGCCACCATCCTCCACCTGCTCGGCTTCGACCATACCAGGCTCACCTACCGCCACGCCGGCCGCGATTTCCGTCTCACCGACGTTCACGGCCATGTGGTCCATGACGTAATCGCGTAGCATTTTCAGGTGGCCGCGGCCCGGTTCTATACTGGCTGAAGGTCTGCCATGAATCGCCGCCACTTCCTCTCCTCCTCCGCAGCCGGTCTCGCGCTGCCGCTCCAAGGACAAGCGCCCAAGCGGGTCGGCCTGATCGGCGCCGGCTGGTACGGTAAGTGCGACCTCTTCCGCCTCATCCAGGTTTCTCCCATCGAAGTCGTCTCTGTCTGCGATGTGGATAGTCGCATGCTCGAAGCCGCCGCGGATAGGATCGCCACCCGCCAGGCCTCCAAAAAGCGGCCCCGCACCTTCAAAGACTACCGCCAGCTCCTCGCGCAAAAAGACCTGGACATCGTCCTCATCGCCACCCCCGACCACTGGCACGCGCTGCCCATGATCGAAGCCTGCAAGGCCGGCGTCGACATTTACGTCCAGAAGCCCATCAGCGTCGACATTGTGGAAGGCCAGGCCATGCTCGCCGCCGCGCGCAAATACAATCGCGTCGTCCAGGTCGGTACCCAGCGCCGCAGCACCCCGCACCTGGTCGAGGCCCGCGACCGCTTCCTCAACGAAGGCAAACTCGGTAACATCCCCTTAGTCGAAATCTGCTGTTACTACCACATGCGCGCCAACGCCAATCCGCCCGACAAGGAGCCGCCACCCTATCTCGATTACGAGATGTGGACCGGTCCCGCCCCCATGCGCCCTTACAACGAGTTAGTCCATCCCGGCCGTTGGCGCGCTTTCATGGAGTACGGTAACGGCATCGTCGGCGACATGTGCATTCATATGCTCGACATGGTCCGCTGGATGCTCAACCTCGGCTGGCCCTTGAGCGTCTCCTCAAACGGCGGCATCCTCGTCCACAAGAACTCGAAGGCCAACATCACCGACACGCAGACGGCCACCTTCGACTTCGGCAACGTGAAGGTCCTCTGGCAGCACCGCTCCTGGGGCGCGCCGCCCGACCCCAAGTATCCCTGGGCCGCCACCTTCTACGGCGACAAAGCCACCCTCAAGGCGAGCGTGATGTCCTACGACTACATTCCGCTCGACAAGAACGAATCGCCCATCCACAAGGACGTCACCTACGAACTCGAACAGTACCCCGAAGACAACACCGAAGAGCGTCTGGAAAAACACGTCGCCCCGGCCATCCGCCACCACATGAAAGACTTCCTCGC
>JAEUQD010000932.1 GCA_016789925.1 Bryobacterales bacterium
GATGTCTTCAAGTCCAATGCCGTCGCCTCGGTCTCCGGGTTAAGCGGAGCCGGCGCGGGCTTGGCCACTCTCGCCTCCACCTACGCCATCGGGCAGATTACCGACCGGTTCTCGTTCCAACCCGTCATCATCGCCGCCTCCATCATTCCCTGCCTCGCCACCGCAATCCTCGTCGCCCTGGTCCGTGCGCCGCGCCAAAAAGAAGAGGGGGGAGTGCTCAACAACTTCTGAGCGCTCCCCCCAAAACTAACACCCTGGCGTCTAAACTAACGTGGCGCCGCTTCCAGCGGGCTGATCGTCCGTCCGCCCAGGTCGGGAGAAGAACGGGCCCATCCCCAACCAGAACTGTTGGCCGTCGCCAGACCTCGGGCTGTCTCGTGCCCGACGTAAACCGTCTTGTTAACGAGTTCCTGACGTCCCACCAGGAACAGGTCGCCGCCCGAGGCGGCTGCCGCGTAGTCGGCCACCACAAAGCCCGTATTCACCCAGGGGTTGAACTGGAGGGTATTGACGCCCTCCTGGATCCGGTTATAGTAGAGTCCACCGGCATTGGAAACCACGATATAGAAGTTGCCCGTGCCCGTCCGCAAGATGCGCGGATCCTGGTCAATCAATCCTTGCGTGAAGATCCAGGGGAGGAACGACTCCCCTTGTATGCGCGCCAGCCAGGTACCGCCTAAGTAGCTGGGCGAATTGGGCGGAGCGTTCACCACCGGAGTGTTGCCCCCCCAGTCGCGCGCCATCACGTAGACGATGCTGTCCGACCCGCACGAGATATCGACACGGCCCTGGACAATTCCACCGCCGAAAATCCACGGGCCCAGCCCGGTGTTCGGGTTGATCCGCCGGCTCCACAGCCCATTCCACCAGTCCTTGCCCACGACATAGACGTTGCCGTCCGGGCAGGCGGCGGTCACCGGATCGGTCGACATATAGGCAGCCTGAAGGTTCTGCTCGCCGGTCTTTTCCCCATTGGCGTTCAAACTCACCAGATAGTAGTTGCTGGTCGCGTCCCGAACCACCATGTACACGGTCAGGGTGTTGTTCAGCGTGGAAGCGGAAACGGAAGGCTTGCCCTGGAGGCCCTCCTGACCAAGATATCGCCAACTGTCCCAGGCTTGCGTTGCCGCCCGGAAGACGTTCGACCACAGGCTGTTGTTTATCGCGCGCGCCGCCACGTACACATCGCCGTTCGCGGCTTGAAAGATCCCGGGAGTCGAAGCAAATGCCCCACTCCTCTCGATCCACTGGTTGTCGCCCAGGTTCGCGATGGCGATGCCATTGGGGTTCGCCAGCGCCGCCGCCTTCACACCCCCGGCATACGGCCCGAACTTGGTTACGAATCCATCCGAAGAGCCCGAGAACGTGTTATCGAACGGCGCCACTCGCGGAAACGTGTTTTCGACGGGCACGTTCGAATCCTGCAATTCGGTCGTCCCCGCCACGTAAGCGGCGCCTTCTGAGTCGACCCCGACTCCTTGGGCCTGATCACGGACCGAACCACCTAGAAATGTCGAGTAAACCAGCGCCCGTCCGCCGGGAGTCAGCTTCAGCAGGAAAGCATCCAACTCGGTGCCCTTTACCGTCTGGGTGGCCCCGAAGCGGGGGAAGTTCGTGGAATTCGTGTAACCCACCACGTAGGCCGAGCGCCCCTGCACCGCGATCCCATAGCCGTCTTCATCGAGAGACCCGCCAATCAGCGTGGAATACTCCAGGGCCGTGCCCGCCGAATTCACCTTCGTGACATAAACGTCGCGTCCGCCCGAGTGCCCCGTCGCGCCATTGAGAATCGGAAAATCCGGAGACGTCGCGGCCCCGGTGATGTATGCGGCGTTGCTGGAATCCAGAGCGATGGCGCTGCCCGTTTCCAGAAATGTTCCCCCAACATAGGTGCCCCAAACCTGTCCGGTACCCGCTGTATTCATCTTGATCACAAATGCGTCGATACTGCCGGTATAGTTCCGGATCGGCGTGGTCTTCACCGTTGTGGA
>JAEUQD010000977.1 GCA_016789925.1 Bryobacterales bacterium
TTCGGACTGGCCAGGCCAAGTCCTTTGCGCGCTTCGTCGAGCGCTGCCTGCATGAAAGGGTTGAGGTTAGTCGAAGAGGGAATCAATGAATTTCTCGGAGTCGAATGGGAGCAGGTCGGCAGCCTGTTCGCCGACGCCAACAAAACGAATGGGGAGATTCAGTTCGCGGGCGATGGCGATCACGACGCCACCCTTGGCGGTACCGTCCAGCTTCGTGAGAATGATGCCGGTGACACCGCTGGATTCAGTGAATTTACGAGCTTGCTCGAGTCCGTTCTGCCCGGTTGTTGCGTCGAGGACAAGCAACACTTCGTGGGGCGCATCGGGAATCACGCGGGTAGCCGTGCGCCGCATCTTCTCGAGTTCCGCCATCAGGTTCGTCTTTGTGTGTAGGCGGCCCGCCGTGTCGATAATCACGTAGTCGACCGCGCGTGACTTGGCGGCCTGGAGAGCGTCAAACAGAACGGCGCTGGGGTCCGAGCCCTGGTTCTGCCGGATGACATTGACGCCCGTACGCTGGCCCCAAACTTCGAGCTGTTCGATGGCCGCGGCCCGGAAAGTATCGGCGGCGCACAGAAGGACGGAACGCTTGTCGGCTCGGTAGAACTGGGCGAGTTTGCCGATCGTTGTCGTCTTTCCGACCCCGTTGACGCCGACGATCATGAGTACAGAGGGAGGCGCCGCGGGCATGCGGACCGGCCGTTCGGTGGCCTGAAGCACTTCCAACAGGTGCTGCTTGATGAGCGTGCGAATTTCGGAAGCGTCGCCCACCAGCTTCCGGTCGACCCGTTGCCGGATGCGCTCCAGCACGTCCGTCGTTGTGCGGATCCCGATGTCGGCCGAAATCAGGGTGTATTCGAGTTCCTCGAGGAGATCGGCATCGATCTGCTTCTTCCCCTGGACCACATCTTCAATGCGCTCGACCAGGCCCGCGCGTGTCTTTTGGATGCCCAGCTTCAAACGGTCGAGCAGGGACGATTTGGCGGCAACCGGGAGTTGCTCCGGTTGTGGTGAGGTTTCTGGTGATTGTGCGGCGTCCACCGGATCATCGCCCTGTTGAGTAACCGGTTTGTTGCCGAAGAGTGAGAAAAGACTCATGCCTGTTGAAACGCCACCCCGCCGTCCTAACCCTTATTCTAGCGGTGTTCAGGGAGCCGTGCGCTACAATGATCGGACATCCATGGAGCGCATAGGGCGCTACGAAATCCTAGGCGAGTTGGGCCGGGGCGGTATGGGGGTTGTCTACCGGGCCCAGGATCCGGTAATCGGCCGCACAGTAGCCATCAAAACAATCCGGCTCGAAGGCTTCACCGAAGCCGAGGAACTGGAACGGCTGCGCGAGCGCCTGTTTCGCGAGGCCCGGTCGGCGGGCATCCTGTCCCACCCGAACATCGTAACGATCTACGACATCGGCCAGGAAGGCGACACCGCCTACATCGCCATGGAATTTGTAAATGGGTCCACGATGGACGGCCTGCTCAAAAAGAGCGGGATCATCGCGCCGGAACAGCTCATGCGAATTCTGCGCGAGACGGCGTCCGCTCTGGATTACGCGCACAGCAAAGGCATCATTCACCGCGACATCAAACCCGCCAACGTTATGGTGACGGAAGCAGGCGCGGTCAAGATCACGGACTTCGGTGTGGCCAAGATCACATCGCACCAGATCACCCAAACCGAGATGCTGCTGGGGACGCCCAGCTACATGTCACCCGAGCAGATCGAGGCAAAACCGTTGGATGGGCGCGCGGATCAATTTGCCTTGGCGGTGATGATCTATGAATTGCTGACTGGGGAGAAGCCCTGCGTAGCGGATTCTGTGGTGAGCCTGCTCTACAAGATTGTGCACGAAGAGCCTGCTGAGGTTCACCGTTTAAACGCGACGATGAACGAAGCCGTCAGCGAAGTCGTGCGAAAGGGGCTGGCCAAACAGAGCGCCGACCGGTACCCGAACTGTACCGAGTTTGTGCGGTCCCTGGAGTCGGCGCTGAAGACCTGCGCGGCCTGGCGTCCGCAGCCTCGGGGCACGGTTCAGGGGATGCAGACGGTAATCAGCAGCCAGGCTCGCGATGCCGTGCAGGTCCCCGTGGACACCGACATGGATACGGCGGGCACAATAGCGACGCCCGCTCCGGTGCCCCCGCCGCCACCGGCCAAAGAGCTGCCTGCGCCTTCGTTTACGCGAGTCAGGTCGAGGCACGATGAGGAGGAACCTCGGAAGAAGCCTGTGCTTGCCATCGCGGCCGCGATCCTGGTGACGGTTCTGGCCGCGGCAGCCTGGTGGATGTACGGGCGCGGTGCATCGCAGCCGGTGGAAACGGCCGTTACCACGCCCGCTCCTGTCGAGCAGGCGCCACAGCCTCCGCCGGCAGTGGAAGAGCGGCCGGATTCTCCCCCTGTCGAGGAACCGAAAGCTGCTCCGCCGGCCCAGCAACCGGCGCCTGTCGTGGCAACACCCGTCGTGACGCCCCAGCGTCCGGCTACTCCGGCGCCGGTCGACGTACAGATTTCCTCGACGCCCTCCGGGGCATATGTCCTTGCCGATCAGAATCTCGAGGGGTGCACAACGCCTTGCACGATTCCGCTCACCGCCGGCCGGCACACGTTGCGCTTCTCCTTGGACGGACATCGTCCGGCTGTTGTGGCGATTTCCGTGCCCGACGAACGCGTGGCCGCCGTGAGGTTAGACCGTGTCGCCGGGACGGTTGCCATCCGGTCTTCGCCTTCCGGCGCGGAAATCTATCTGAACGGCAAACTCCAGGACCGGCGAACGCCGGCGATCATCACATTGCCGGTCGGTAAGTACAAGCTCGATTTGCGCATGGCGGGTTTCAAGGAAATGGAGCAGGATATCGAGATCCGCGACGGCGTCACTCAGACTGTGGAAGTCAACTGGCAGTAGGGGCTCAGCGAATGGCTGCCGTCACCAGTGCGGAACTGGTGGCAGCGGCGGCTTGCAGGATGACCGGGATTTCGGCGCCTGTCGGAGCCGCCTGCGGTATGCGGGCGTTGA
>JAEUQD010000943.1 GCA_016789925.1 Bryobacterales bacterium
AACTCGCCCAACGCGAAGCCCACTTTGGCGCGCGCCGTGAAGTGATGTAACCCGAAGTAGACGGCGTCGGCTCCCGCCTCAATCGCTGCCTGCAACTGGGGCCAGTAGCCGGCGGGGCTCATCACTTCGGGCTTAACGGGAAGTACCACTCGCTCTAGTGCCAGCTTACTGTACCCGCAAGCGGTAGGTGTCCAGAATCGTACCGAGCGACTGCTGAAGGCGCGCGATCGCCTTGTTCAGGTCCGACCGGGCGACGACGACTCTGTTGAGCGAGTCGGCATACTCGTTTTGCCGCGTGAGAACCAGGAAGTTGGTCGATTCACCGGTCTGGAACAGCCGCGTTTCGGACTCCATCTTTTCCTTGGCTGCCTGGGCGCTCGCCTCGGCGGCCACAATCCTCTGCCGGGCGGTTTGAATCGCTTGTAGCGAATTGCGCACCTGCGCCTCAATGGCCTGCTCCGCCTGGGTCTGCAATAGCTTGATGCGGCGCTCGGCGATGGCCGCTTGGGCCAGGTTGGCTTCCGCCGTCCGGTTGCGCGGATTCCAGTCCAACTGCAAACCGACCTGAACCGACTGGTAGTTGCCGCCAAACAGGCCCGACAAGGTCTGGCCGTAGCCGCCGATGAACTGGGGAGGTACGGTGCCTCCAAACGAGCCTCCCACCAGCGGAGGGAGCCCTTGCGCCTGCGATAGCTGATTGATTCGCTGATAGAGCGCCACGTTGGAGGCGGAAAAAGGATTGTCGTTTGGATTCACGGTTCCGGCCAGGCCGGAGTTGACGTAGTTTGCGACGAGGTTGACGGTCGGCTTGCGGTCGTTATCAGCCAGTGCTTTCTGGATGTCGTTGGTTTCGCGCCGCAGCACGAGCTGGCGCAACTCGGGCCGCTCGGCGAGTGCGGTCTGCATCCCGGATTTGACATCGTCGGCAACGCCCGTCTCGGGAGCGCGTTCATCGGTCGGTACGAGAATGTCGTTCCAGATTTCTTCCTGCCGCGATCCTGCCAGCAGGGTCTTAAGGGCGTTTTCGACCTCGGTCACACGGCCCACTGAAGCGTAGTAGGTGTCGAGACGCCGCTCCAATTCCGCTTCCGCCGCCGACAGTTCCACCGGCGCCAGGGTGCCCGCGTCGATCATTCGCTTGTTTCGCGCCAACTGCTCGCGCGCCCAGTCGACGAAGGCCGATTTCACGGTCACATCCTGCCGCGCGCCCACCAGGTCCCAGTAAGAGTAGAGGACCCGGGTCGCCACATCAATCACACGCAGTTTCAAGTCGATCTCGGAAATGCCGATTTGCTTGGAGCGGATCTTGATCTCCGAGCGATCACGGTCCATCTCCCGGCCCCGCAGCAGCGGCTGCGTAAAGCCAAGCACCAACTGCGAAGTAACAAACGGATTCAGGCCGACAAATGGGTTGTTCGTCGATTGGCGGCCGTTCAGGAAGTCGACGTGAACCGACGTGCCGGCAAACGGGAGTTTTTGCAGGAAATAGGCATTCTGATTGAAGAAGCGTTCAGCGATAATTCCGTTCGCCGCGGCCAGGACCGAAGAAGTCGGCGTGTTTCGCCGCTCCCAACCGGGCTGAAAGCGGAGGACGAAATCGAACGCGCCATAGGCGCCCCGCAGCGATTGTTGCGCGGTCGCCACGAGGGTCCGATCCACTTCGATCTCGAGGTTGTTCTTGAGGGCCATTTCGAGCGCTTCGTTCAACCCGAGTTTGCGCTCGATCACGCCGACGCCGACACGCGGCGTCTGCTTTTCCTGTTGCGCCCAGGCGAGCGGCAGGCACAGTACGGCCGCCAATATTCCCAGCTTGTTCATTTTCGTTTAATCTCCGGCAGGCTGCGGCGCAGGACGCCGCGCTCCGAACAGTCTGCTAAACAAGGACCAGACTCGGAGGTTCGCAATATCGTCAAAGATGGAATAGGCAACGGGCGTCACCAGCAGGGTCAAGAGCAGGCACAAGGTCTGTCCGCCGATGACGACAATGGCTACTGTCCGGCGGGAGCCTGATCCCGCGCCACCGCCCAACGCCAGGGGAATCATGCCGGCCACAAGCGCGGCCGTGGTCATCAGGATGGGCCGCAGCCGGTCTTCGCACCCATGAAAAATGGCTTCCAGCCGCGGCATCCCTTCGCGGCGAAGGTTCTTAATATGGTCGATCTGAAGAATGGAATTCTTCTTCACGATCCCGAAGAGGACCAGGATGCCCACCGATGAATAGATGATACTGAACGGCTCATTGGCGACGAGCAACGACAACAAGGCGAACGGGACCGACAGCGGGAGCGAGAGGAGGATGGTCACCGGGTCGATGAAGCTTTCGAACTGGGCGGCCAGAATCATGTACATGAGGACGATCGAGAGCAGGAGCGCGATCATGTAATTGGTTGCGGCGCGGCCGAACTCCTTGGACCGACCGAGCGTTCCCGTCCGGTACTCGGGCGGCATCTTCAGGGCCGTCACTTCGTCGTTGAGGATTTGCAGAACGTTTGACAACGATTGGCCCGGCGCGATGTTCGCCATCAGAAGCACCTGCCGCTGCCGGTTGTAGCGCGCGATCTGCGCCGGACCGGTTGCCGGCACCAGTTGCGCCACGTTCGCCAGGGGGACGTTGCCGATCGAGCCGGAAGGAACGAAAAGGCGCTGCAGGGTCGCCGGAGAATTCCGGTACTCGTCGAGCACACGAAGCTGCACGTCGTAGCGGTCATCTCCCTCGCGGTAGGTGGTGGCCTGTTCATCGCCCGCGACAAGAGTTCGCATGGCGGTCGCGATGGAACTCACGTTGACGTTCAAGTCGGCCGCCCGGTCGCGATTGATAATGACGCGCAACTCCGGCTTACCCGGCTCGTAGTTTGTATCGAAGTCGACAAGTCCCGGCACCGACTGTAAGCGGTCTTTGAGGGCCTTGGCGTATCTGTCCAACTGGACGAGGTCGGGTCCCTGGATGTAGAACATCAGTTCGCGGTTATCCGCGCCCTGAATGAGGGACGGAAGTTGAACGCCGATGGTGGCATCCTTGAACTTCTCCAGCTTCTGCCGGGCCATGATCATGAGATCATCCTGCGTATACTGGCGCTCATTGGGTTGCACCAACTCCACGATGATCGACCCGCGATCGACCTGCTGGCGGATGTCGGAGCCAACGGTGGTGAGCAAATCACGCACACCGGGAATGGTTTTGACTTCTGCCTCGATTTGTTTCAAGACGGCGTCAGTTCCTTCCAAGGAGGAGCCCGGCGCCAGTTTCACCGTGATCTCGAACTCACTCTGATCGTCGGTGGGCAGGAAGTTCTTACCAATCATCATGAACAGCGGCACCGTGGACAGAGTCACAAGAATGCTCAGGGTAACAATCACCCAGCGGTGCCGCATCGACCAGTGGAGCATTGCCCGATAGGGGCCCGCCAGGATCCGGAATAACCATGTTTCCTTCGTCGATTGGCTCTCGGCGTCGTGCGAGAGGAAGCGCGAGCACAGCATGGGCGTCAGCGTGAAGCTCACCAGCAGCGACACCATGATCGCGAATGCCGCGGTGAACCCGAACGAGGACATGAACTTGCCGACAATCCCCTGCATAAAGGCCACCGGCAGGAAGATGATGACGAGTGAGAGCGTCGTCGCCATTACGGCGAGACCGATGTCGCGTGTTCCGTGAATGGCAGCCTCGACCGGGCCCATCTTCTTCTCTTCCATGAACCGGAAGATGTTCTCCAAGACCACAATGGCGTCGTCGATGACGATGCCCACCATCAGCACCAGGCCGAGCATCGTAATCTGGTTCAGCGTGAACCCCATCAGGTTGAGGAGCGTGTAGGTCGAGATAATCGAGGTCGGGATGGCCACGGCCGCAATCAGTGTTGACCGCCACGACCGGATGAAGAGGAGCACGATAATCCCCGCCAGAATTCCGCCGAGTACGAGGTGCTCCTGCACGGCCATGAAGGAGTCGTAGATAAAGCCTGACTGGTCGCGCGTGTAGGCAATCTTGAAATCCGGCGGCAGAAACGCCTTCAATTCCTCAACCCTCTCTTTCACCGCCGAAATCACTGACAGGGTGTTCGTCCCGGCTTGTTTACGGATCTCCAGAACCACGGCCGGCAACTCGTTCAGCCGTGCCAGCGATCGGGGCTCTTCCACCCCATCGGAAACCTGGGCGATATCTGAGATGCGCACCGGTACGCCCTGCTGCGTGGCGACGATGACCTTCTCGAAATCTTTCGGGTTTTCCACGCGCCCGAGCGTGCGCAAGGCAACTTCTCGCGCGCCCTGATCGATTCGTCCACCCGGCACCTCGACGTTCTGCAGGGCCAGGGCTGCACGCACCTGGTCGACGTTCAGGTGATAGGCAAACATCCGCTCCGGGTTCAGCCAGACCTGGATCTGCCGTTGGCGGTCGCCCACAAACCGGATCTGACCGACACCCGGTAGCGATTCCAGGTTCTTCTTGATCCGGTCGTCCACGAGTTTGGTGGTTTCCCGCAATTCGCGGGGAGACGAGATGACGACGTTCAAGATTGGCGAGGCGTCGGTGGCAATCTTGTCGACGATCGGCGGGTCGGCATCGCGCGGCAACTGGGCCACAATCTGGTTGATCTTGTCGCGCACTTCCTGGGCGGCGATGTCCGGGTCTTTCTCGAGCACAAACTGGACCGTGACCAGCGAGATGCCCTCAGCCGATGTCGAGTTCAGATCGTCGATGCCCGAGATGGTGTTTACCGCTTCTTCGATGCGCTTGGTGATTTGCGACTCCACCTCTTCCGGCGCGGCTCCGCGCAGGGTCGTCTGGATGGTCACAATCGGGAATTCGACCTTGGGGAAGAAGTCCACGCCGAGCTTCCGGTAGGAGTCCAGGCCCATCACCACCAGAAACATGATGAGCATGGTGGCGAAGACCGGGCGGCGTATGCAGATTTCAGCTAGCTTTTGCATCGTTCCGGGTCTCTCTTATTGCGCGCGAACGTCCTGGCTGTTGGTCAGTAGATGCAGTTTCTCGACGGCCACCTGGTCGCCGGGCTTGACGGCATCACCCGGTATTTCGACCCAACCTTCGCCGGTCTGTCCAGGCGTGATTCGCAACTCTTGCGCCTTGCCGCCTCGGATGGCGAAGATCTTGGTGAGTCCCGCCACTGTGTAGACTGCCTCTTTGGGAACAACGGTCAGCGGAACCTGTTTGGAGATGGTGACCCGCACCTGGACGAACAAGCCGGGTTTCAGCCTAGGGTCGGCCTTGGCTAAGCGTGCTTCGGCGGAGAGCGACCGGGACCGCGGGTCGAGCGACGGATTCAGTTGCCGGACTGTCGCTGTAAACTCCTCGCCCGGGAAGGCTTCGGTGGTGAA
>JAEUQD010000011.1 GCA_016789925.1 Bryobacterales bacterium
CACGCCATCGCCGGAGCCTGGGTACCGCGCGATGGAACTCCAGCGCGTCTCCTCCAGACGAGCCGCAAGATCGTCTAACAGATCCAGACGCACCTTCGCCGCCTGACGCGCAGGTTCCTGTTCCGTGATCGTTGGCGAGCCATTGACAGTGACATAAATCGCGGCCGTATGAGCGGACGAGATGCGCGTCTTGTTAGCCCGTGCGATGTTCTCGAGACGCTCGCGGATGTTCCCGTCGGCCTTTCGCCCCATCCGCGAGATATACGTCACAAACCCTTCCACCGATTCTGCCGGCCGCTCCCCCACCTTGTCGCCGGAAGCGCGCGCTGCCAGCCACGTCGAAGCAGAAATCGGAACAACAACCTCGATCGCGATCTCTCCACCCGCCGATGCTCCGGCCGTGGCAACAACCTGCCCGGCCTGCACGATCTCGAGGCGATCCACCTGATCACGACTCGCATCGAAGCGCACTCGTGCCCTCGCTCGCACCGTGCCCGGCGCTGCAAGCGCAACCGTATCGCCCGGCGTCGAATCATCGATCGAGAAGTCGAGAGCCGGACCATTCGTCACGAACGTACGTCCGCGCCTTACCGCTTCAACCCACGCCGGAAACGTCAGCGGACCCTCCAACTTCGTGTAGAACCGCTCCCGGCCGGGCAGCACAGGCACACACGGATAGTCCGTGCCGGCCGTGGGAACCACGCGCTCGCCAAGGTTCAGAGCGTCGTACCAACTCTCGTAATACGGAAACCCGACGTTCAGGACTTCGATGAAATCGATGACGCCGCTCTGCCCCCACAAAGCCAGCCCATCCTGCGCACTGGCCATCCCAAAGTGCGCATACCCGGCCAGCGCACCCTGCCTGTGAGCCTCGCGCCAGGCAATGTCATACAGGAGATAGGACGCCGGAAAATCAATCCAGTTTCGCTGGCCTAAGACGATCCCGTGGCCCAGCAAGTGAGTGCGGGGATTCTCCTGGCCGCCGGCGAGCAGGGTCCCGCCTGACTGATACACCGACGCCGCGCCGAACGCACGCTGTGGCGTCAAATGTACATCCCGTGCCATACCCATCTGCAACATGTTCCCCACATGAATGTCTTCGGCTTGCATCCAGGTCGCAATCACCGGGTCCAGTTCCGCGGACGGGCGCGGGATATGGAGATGATCGTCTGAGCTAAACCAGCCTTCCTCCGGCAGGTTCACCCATCGCCGCAACGCGATCCGCAGAGACAGCGAGCTCTCACTAGTAATCACGAACTCCTGCTCCTCCGTGTTGTACTCGGGTCCCTTCTCCACCCGCAACCAATACCGCCCCGGAGGCAGTTGCGCGGTTAGCGTACCCGGGATATAGAAATCGGTCGAGCCCTTTTGCGGATTGCGCACACCGCGATGTTCCTTCCGCCTGGCCTGGAGCGTCGCTGCCGCCGGGACCCAGTTATGCAGCGGCATCGTGGTGCAATCGGCGAACACGGGCAGTGCCGTATCCGGTACGAAATGCTTTCCACCGCTGTCGCGAATCGTGATCCGGGCCGGAACAGCGCGGTTCCCCACGCCATCGACAATCGTGAGTTGTAGGCTTCCGTACCCGTCTGTCTTCTTATGTGCGACAAAGCACGCGCTCAAAGCAAGAAGGATGAGACCGATCCGTATCTTGCGTCCACACCACCACCCCAGGCAGGCCGCTGAGCCATAGATCAGGACGACACTGGCCGCGAACAGTATAACGTCGCCCGCACCCCAACCACCGCGAGGTCCTTTCCACGAGTAAGTCGCCCACGCCCCGACCACGACCACCGCCGCCAGGCCAAACACGAACGCCCCGATCGAAGACCCCGGACGGAAGCCACGTCGCCGCGCCTCCACGTTGAGGAGGATCACGGAAGCGGCGGGAAACACAAGGAACAAGGCAGCCCCGGCGTTACGAAACGCAGTGTCATCGGCAACCTGCGTGCCGATAGCGTAACAAAAGATACCTGCTAAGACACTAGCCGCCCCCGAGATGCCGGATACAGCAGCCTCCCGCCTGACTCTTCCCTGCCCTAACCCGCGCAGCTTCGCAATAGACCCCGCACAGAGCACCAGCAAAAGAGCGGCCACCGGGAGCAGCCAAAGAGAGACCATCATACGATTTAGCCAACGACGACGATCTCACCACATTTCCCGGCCGAAGACAATCGAGGTACCTGCCAAACCGGCCTCTTAGACCTCATCAGACAATTACTGAATTCGCGCACAATTATGATCAGCGCAAACCCGGCGACGATGGAGATGAATCCGGGAAGGTTCCAGAGTCAGCTTCGTCGTCATATTGGTAACAGCCAGGAGCGCCGAGGAATCAAAGACCTTGGAGTCGGGCATCGTCGGAGCCAGTTCGGCGACCCGTTCTTTCGCTAGATCGTCGTGAAGGGGCCCGCTCCTCGCAGCATCCTGCGCATCGTGCGCCAGTCCGGGAACCCGGAAACCAGCCGCCTCATGACGATCTGCTCTCCCTGCACATCAAGCGCTGAGTCGCTCAGCCTGGCCTAAGCACTTCGCGATTTTCGAACCTCTTAGAAATCAACAACATACAGGAGCTGACACGTCTCACCTCTGTCTCGCAATTGTTTTCACCCCTATCATTTCAATGACTTGCGGCCACTACACGCTTCGCCAAATCCGCGAGGAGGACAGAGCGCTCCGCCCCCTTCGCCCGAGAGACCACCATTGACGTCCAAAACCCATCCTTTCAATCACCTGCCAAACGAAATCCCTTTCTTTATTCACTATTCAAATCTTTTTCTCTTGACATCCGATACCCAGCCATGATACTCTCCCAAGCAGAGAGGACCAGTGTGTCTTGCCCTCGGCAGAATGGGGCAAGACAACCTGGTCCTTTTTTATTTTTATTAAAAGGATTCCGACAATGCCGAATCAATCCGGACCGAACACGCCCCAAGGCAAAGCCGCGTCGTCGCGCAATGCCACCCGCCATGGGCTCACCGCCATGCACCCGGTCGTCACCGAATTCGACCGCCCCGAGTTCGAGGCCCTCGAGGCTCATCTCCGCTTCTCCCTCGCCCCCACGGGCTTCCTCCAGGAACTCACCTACAGCCGGATTTTGATCTCCGCCTGGAACATGCAGCGCGTCCTCAAACTCGAAAACGCCCTGCTCGATCAATCCCTCGGCGAGGACCCTCTCAACCATCCCGACACCGAAAAGCAGGCCGCGCTCTATCAGCGCTACTACGCGCGCTTCGAAGGCTCCTATCGCGCCAATTTGCGCGAACTCGAACGCCTCCAGCGCCTCCAAATGGCCTCCGACATCCACTTTAACGACCTGCAAGCGCCCCTCGGAGCGCTCCACGATGTCCGGATCATCCAACGGGCTCAACAGGATGCGAAACGAAATGCCAAACAGCAGGCCAAAGAGGAAGATTTCGGCGCTTCCATCCTCGACGAGCTCCGATATAACCCCGAATTGGTGAAACGGATCCTCAAAGAGCACGAAGCATTCACCAAACGGTAGCGTCGAAAAGGCGAAAACAGCCCCAAAGGCAGGTCGACCGCGACCCCGCCACCATACACCCAGCGACACCTCTGTCCTCGGTAGGCCACTTCCCAGAACCTCGCTTTTGAAGCATAATCATACAAGCAGGTCTTGTAATAGCTTTAGGACTCGAATCGCTTCGAACTGGAGGTTGGATATGTGGCGACTCCGGAGTCTGCTGCCGGCGTGGACGGCGGCATGTTGTCTGGCCGCGACGGTCCAGGTGGATCACCGGGTGTTTCCCGGGCTCCATCGAATGGATGGCCACTGGGCGGCGCTGCTGGCGGCCAGTGATGGCAAGGTGTACGCGGGCCTGGCCTATCACGGCGGCGACGGCCACCTGGTTTATTACGATTCCAAGGCGGACCGTGTTGTGGATGCCGGCAACCTCACCGAACTCACGGGCGAATCGCACCTGAAACGCGGGCCGCAGTCCAAAATCCACTCGAAGTTCGGGGAAGGCAAGGATGGCCGTATCTACTTCGGCACCCATGCCGGCTGGTGGTGGAACTACTCGCGCTTCGCCACTAAGGAGGGCTACCCGGGCGCGCATTGGATGGCCTTCGACCCCAAGATGGGCCGGGTGGAGGACTTCGGCCTGGGCGCGCCCAACGAGGGCGTCAATACCGGCAACTACGATCCGCTCTTTAACCGCATCTACGGCATGACTCACCCGCGCGGGCACTTCATTTATTACGACGTGACGAAACGCAAGGCCGTGGACAAAGGCCGTGTGAACAATTGGGAGTCGATCTGCCGCACCCTGGCGATTGACGACAAAGGCAACGTGTACGGCAGTTTCGGCGAAGGACGGATCTTCAAGTACGATCCGGAGGGCGACTCGATCCGCGAGCTTTCCGTGAAGCTTCCGATCCGGGAGAAAGGCGTCTCGCTCGGACGCGACTACAACAAGTCCGAGACGGCCTTTCGCACGATGGTGTGGGACGCGAAGACGCGGCAGTTCTACGGTGTGGAGGAGAGCGCGACGATTCTGTTCTCCTTCAACCCGCACGCCGGCCCCGACGGTGAGGTGCGGCGCTTGGGGCAACTGGCCATTGCCAGTCTTGCCGGTGCGAGAGAAGTGCCCTTCGCCACGCTGTCGCTCACGCTGGGGAGCGACCGGAAACTCTACTACGGCGCAGCGGGCCGCGAATTCGACTACGGAGGCAGCGCCGGTGCGGTGGCGTCGCACCTGATCACGTATGACCTGAATACCGGCAAGACGGAGGACCTGGGTGAGATGGTGCTCGCGGACGGGCGTCGCGTGTTGGGCACCAACGCGGCCGATACGGGACCCGACGGCGCCATCTACATGGTGGGGGCAATCGAGGTGCGGCCGCAGCCCGGTAAACCGGTCGAGGCGGGCGGCAAGATCGGCGACACCTATTACCGCCTGGCGCTGCTCATCTACAAGCCGAGGTAATCCATGTTGCAGAAGATCCTGTTCGTGCTGGCCGCAGTTTGGTTCGGTCACCCCTCCGCCGTCGCCCAACGCACGCTTGAGTATGACTATTCGGTGGTCAACCAGGTCCGCATCGATCTCCGCGAGTTGGGCTATCCTCCGGCGGACGTGATTCCCCCGGACGAGTCGGCCGTGCGTTCGCTGGCGATCGCACCCAACGGAGCTCTA
>JAEUQD010000086.1 GCA_016789925.1 Bryobacterales bacterium
TCCCGACACCGAAAAACAGGCCGCGCTCTACCAGCGCTACTACGCCCGCTTCGAAGGCTCCTATCGCGCCAACTTGCGCGAACTCGAACGCCTCCAGCGCCTCCATTTGGCCACCGGCATCCACTTTAACGACCTCGAGGCGCCCCTCGGAGCGCTCCACGATGTCCGGATCATTCAACGGGCTCAACAGGATGCGAAACGAAATGCCAAATCCGAGCAATCCCAGCTCAATGACGAGGATTTCGGCGCTGCCCTCGTCGCCGAGGTCCTCAAGAACCCCGAATTGGTGAAACGGATCCGCGAACAGCGCGACGAATTCACTAAACGGTAGCGTCGAAAAGGCGAAAACAACCTCAGACGGCAGGTCGACCCCGACCCCGCCACCATGTACCCAGCGACACCTCTGTCCAGACGCCGGTTCCGAATCTGAAACAACCATCCGCGGGGTATAGTGGGCTCATGCAGGCTTGTGTACGTGGGATGCGGATCGGGTCGAGCCGGTAGGGTACCTTCAATGAAAGCGTTGTCGAAATCAGCCGGCCCGTTTGCCGCTTTGGCGCTCATCGGCGCGGGTTTGTTGCCGCTGCGCGCGCAGGTGTTGAAGCTGAACGAGAGGCAGGAGATTGAGGTGGGGAAGCTGGCGGCTGCCCAGGTCGAGGTTGAGCAACCGGTGTTCACCGACGCCGAGGTAACGGCGTACGTGCAGAAGGTGGGGTTGCGCCTGGCGCGGGTATCGGGGCGGCCTGGACTGCGGTATTACTTCAAGATTCTGCAAAGCGACGACGTCAACGCGTACGCCCTTCCGGGCGGCTATATTTACTTGACGCTTGGGCTGGTTGAGGCGGCGGGGGATGAGGCGGAACTGGCGGCGGCGCTTGCGCACGAGATTGGGCACATCGCGGCCCGGCAGCATGCGACGAAGGTGCGGCGCTCGCAACTGGCGTCACTGGGGGTGAGCTTTCTAGGCCCGGTCATGGGAGGCGGAATGCGAGCGGCGGCGGCGGTGAAAGGGGGTAAGAGCGGGACGCGCGGGCTGTTCATGCGGTTTTCCACCAGCGATGAGCGTGAGGCGGATCGGATGGCGGCGCAGAACCTATATGCCGCGGGTTACGATCCCCAAGCGATACTGCGATTGCTGCGGCGGTTGACGTCGGTTCAGGAAGATGGGACCGCGATGGTGAAGCGGTACTTTTCGTCCCACGCGACGATCGAGGACCGCGCGGAGAACATCGAGGACCTGATCGCAACGCTGCCCGATAAGAACGCGCTGCGCAACGACACCCCGGAGTTCACCGAGATCAAGGCCCGGGTCAAGGCCGTCAAACCGACGCTGGCGCTCACAAGTTCTGAAGCTGCGGCGGCGATGCTCGAGGCGGCCGAGAACGCGCCCGATTCGCAGGAGGCTAGAAGCCGGGAAGTCGCTGCGCTCTACGCGCCAATTTTCTATCAGGGCATCGGCGACCAGCCCCGGTACGACTACATCACGAATTTCGACTTCGACGGAGACTGGCGGGGCGATAACAACTGGAAGAACGCGGCGGACAAGCAGTATCCGCTGGCGGCCTGGGTTTACTATTCAGTTCGCGAAACGCGAACACATTACTTTCTGCACTATGCGGCGTTCCATCCGCGCGACTACAAGGGCGGGACGGGCATGGGGAAGATGTTCAGCAAGGCGATCCGGACGGTGACGAAGCCGGCGGCGTCGATCGACCCCACCGGGCGGGCGATGGAGGCGGTGCTTGCTCATGAAAACGACCTCGAAGGATGCCTCGTGGTGGTGGCCAAGAATGGCCAGGATCCACGCAAGGGAAAGGTGGTCTTTCTCGAGACCCTGGCCCACAATAACTTCCTGAAGTACCTGCCGACGGGCGAGAAGCGCGAGGGATTCGAGAACTTTGCGCAACAAGGCAGACGCGTGAAGTTGTTTGTGGAGCCCAAGGGGCACGGGATTGAGGCCTACGATCCGGAAGGAAAGCACGCCAGGCATCGTGTGCGGATTTTCACGTTCACCGGGGTGGCTATCGAACCGGCTTCCGACCAGGCGGAGCCGGTGGGCTACAACCTGACGCCGCTGGCGACGACGCTCTGGGCGCAGGCGCTTCAGGGGATCTCGCCGGCATTCGCGGAGACGGAAGATTATGGCGCGATGCTGCTGGATTTTGAGGACACGGACGGAGTCAAGGAGAAGACGGTGACTGTCGGGCGGATTGGCGCGGCGTTCCGCGGGAAGGTGGGGGGCGAGAACCTGGCGCGGGCGCCCTGGGGATGGTTTGACGCCAAGGATAAGGAACAACCGATGGGGCAATGGTTCTTCGATCCGGCGCGCACGATCAAGCGCGACTTCGCCTTAGGCGATGGGTTTGGCACGGCCTATCTCTATCCGTGGCCCCCCGAACCGGCGGTAGAGCCAACGGACGGGAAATGAAGCCCATCAACAGGTGGTGTCACTGGCCCGCCGCGCCCTGCAACCGCCGGACCAACTGCGGCAGGTCGGCATACCGCGATAGCCGCACGCCCGTGGCCCCGCCCCCGGGGTGCAGTTCCACAAAGTCCTGCGCCGGCGTCAACCCGAACCTCTTATAGAAGGCGGTCTTGAGGAAGCGCTTCACCTCCGCCGGGTTCGCCTTGGTCTTGTCCAAATGAACCTGGAAGAAGTCGCCCTGTCCGGCTGCGTTCACGCGCACAGCCACGGCATCGTGCCCGAAGGCCCGTTTGAGCATCGCCTGGGCGAGGTCGATCAGCGCCAGCCCCCGGAAGAAACTCGACCCACCCAGCAGGTGGAACTCCGGCGGATTCGCAGGATCCAGATCCTCGTCCTCCAGCCCCAGGTTGAAGTTCACGAACCGCGCCTCACACCGTTCCAGCCACGCCGCCATCAGTTCCGGACCCGGCAGGTCCCGCTCCCAGTCAAGCGTTGATTCCAGTTGTTCGCGCACCGGCAACTTCTCCGGATCGATCTTCAGGCAGCAGTCGCCATTCTGCGACCGGGTTACAAATTCGATCCACTGCTCGGGATGATGGATAAGATAGAAGTTCTTGGCCACCTCGCCGAACAGGTAGGCCACCATCGCCCGCAGCGGCACTCCGCTTTCCTCCACCGTTTCGCCCGAAGCGAGCGTCCGCCGCAACAACGGATCGCGCCATCCGCTGAACAACGACTCGATGGTCGAGGTAGCCTTCTGCTGCGCCGCCTGCGCATCCAGCCTCTGCGTCTCGGCCAGTTGCGCTGCCAGCCAGTCGCGCTGCGCCATGGCGCGCTCCCGCAACTCGGCTTGCGACGCCCGCGTCGGCAGCGACCGGAGCAGGGAAGTGATCCATGCCCTGCTGACCACACTGAGCAACCCATCGTCGAGCAGGTCGTCTTCGATCTGCTTGAAGAAGTCGGTCTCCAACGGCAGCTTCACCAGAATGGCCGCCAGTTCCGCCGCCTTGCCCGTCATCTTGCGGGTTTCTCCCGGTGTCAGCCGCGGCGACGCCGGCGTTTCCCCATAACACCCCCACGACCACCGCCACGCCGAACGGTCGCGCTCGACGCTATACGGGAAGATGATCTGAATCCGGTCGGTCGGAACCGGATACGTGCCCAGAATGCGGTAGTTGTCTCTCGGGTTCGACGACATCAGCGTCCCTTGCCCGGTGCGCCCCTTCTGTTCGGTCGCCTGGTCCAGCGACCCCGCCCGCACTCCCGTCCCGTACTCTGCCTGGCAAGCCAGGTGCACCAGCAGGTCCGGTGGAATCCCAAACCCGAACAACTCGTTGATCGCGTTCTTGGTGGCCACCGTCACGGCCGACGAACTCGAGAAGCCCCCTTCCGGAATGCTACCTGTCGACACCATGTGGAACCCGCGAAAGTGACGCCGGTCCAAAACCTCCTGGACCTTCGCCCCCAGGCTGCCCGTCCGCAAAGTCCGCAGCGACGCAATCGCGTTGCCCACCAGCGCGAACGGACGCCGCATGCTGTTGGTCACCCAAAGCGAAGGCGGCGGCAGCGGCAGATTCAGGGCGCGGCGCCGGTTGACTTCCTCTTCGCTAAAGTAGCCCAGCGACAACAGCAGCGTCTCGCTCATGCGCGTGCCGAACTCTTCGTAGGCATGCATGTCCGAGACATCGTCGCCCGGATACATCGCCTCTTGATCGGCGGCGATGAAGTTGACGTTTTCGCGATACCGCGGATTGAGCGGCAGCAAATGAATACGCCCGTCTTGCGCGCCCTGCACCAGCAGCACCACCTGCTCTTCGCCTTCCGCCTCGCCGGCGCCGATCGGCATCTGCCACGCCGGACCATAGAACCGCACCATGTCCGGGTGCATGAACGCGATGCGCAGACGCCCGCCCGAAATGCCGATGCCGATCGGCTGGTCTGCCTCAAACCCCAACTTCTCCCGCGTCACCGCCGCGATCAGGTCCCCCAACTGCCGCGCAATCGATGCCAACTGTCCCGGCGTGCGGTCCGCCATGATCCGCCGCGCCGCTTCTTCCACTTCCAGCTCTTCCGGAAACAGCAATCCGCGCGACGTGGCCAGAATCCCTTCCAGCAAAGCCAGATCCATCGGCTGCGTCACATCGGAGCACAGCAGGTCATACTCCGGTTCCTGCACCGTCGT
>JAEUQD010000148.1 GCA_016789925.1 Bryobacterales bacterium
GGCCCTCCGCGAAAGCCCGCGCCTCCTGGAATCGCCACTCCCCCTCGTCTTCGTGGCCAACATCTGCGAAGAGGGCGAAGGCAACTTGAGCGGTATGCGCTATCTCTGCCGCGGCTCCGGACTCGCCTCGCGCATCTCCTCCTTTGTCGTCCTCGACGGGCCCGCGGTCGACCACATCACCAACCGCGCCCTCGCCAGCCGCCGCTTCGAAGTCACCCTTACCGGACCCGGCGGCCATTCCTGGTCCGACTACGGCGTCGGCAATCCGGTCCACGCCCTCTCCCGCGCCATCACGTTCTTCGCCGAACGTCCTATTAGCAACGGCGCGGGCTACCCCCGTTCGTCCTTCAATTTCGGGGTCATCGAAGGCGGCACCAGCATCAACGCCATCCCCAACAGCGCCCGTGCCAAAGTCGACCTGCGCTCGGAAAGCGCCACCCGCATCGACGAGATGGCCGCCTACCTCATGGCCGCCCTCGAACGCGCCGTCGAAGTCGAAAACGAGAAAGCGAGTAACGGACGCGTCAGTGCCAAACTCCGCGAAATCGGTTCACGGCCCGGCGGTGAACTCGCCGCCGACGCCTCCATCCTCGCCCACCTCCGCGCCACCGACGCCCATCTCGGTATCCGTGCCCACCTCGACTGCGCTTCCACTGACGCCAACGTTCCCCTCTCGCTCGGCATTCCCGCTGTCTCCATCGGCGCCGGCGGACAAGGCGGCGGCGCCCACACCATGGGCGAGTGGTTTCACCCCGAAGGCCGCGAACTCGGCCTCCGCCGCATCTTCCTGACTCTCTGCCTGCTCATGCGGGACCTCCAGCCCACGGCCGCGGCTGGCTAAACCTGCGCCTCGCGTTGGGTACCTTTGCCGTGCGGCATCGTCTATCAGGGTGTGCGTGTCAATGCCGGTCGAATTGAAACCACTATGCCGCCATGGACATCCAAACTAGTGTTCCCGAATCCACTAGCATATTAGAATAGTGTCAAGCCTTTGGGGAGGCATCTCAAAAATGAGTTTGTTTGATAGACTGCGGCAGCAAAAAGTTCTCTCTCTCGTCCTGGTGATGGCGACATTGTCCCTCGGCATCGTCATTGGGACGCTCATCAACACCGGCGTCAAGGCGGAGAAGAGCGACAAACCAATCACCGATGCCACGCCTCTGGTCGTGCCTCCGGCCAAGGTGGCGGAGAGTCAGTTCTCCGTGCTGGCCAAGAAACTTGAGCCCGCTGTGGTTCATATCAGCACTACCTACGAGGCCAAACCCGCGCGGACCCAGGAGCGCAAGCGAACCCGCCCGCCCGCCGACGAAGACGAGGACCAGGAAGACGAGAGCATGGATCTGTTCCGGCGCTTCTTCCGCGGCCCCGGTGGCGCTCCCGAAATGCCGCGCTTCAAACGCGAAGGCACCGGCTCCGGCTTCATCGTCGATCCGAAGGGTTACATCATCACCAACCACCACGTCGTCGACAACGCTGACAAAATCACCGTGAAGCTGCACGGCGACCTCACCGAATACAAGGCGAAGTTGATTGGCGTCGACGTGGAGACCGACCTCGCCATCATCAAGATGGACGCCGGTCGCGCCCTTCCCTTTGCTCCCATCGGGAATTCCGACGGTGTCGAAGTCGGCGACTGGGCCATTGCCATCGGTTCTCCCTTCGGCCTCGATGCCAGCGTCACCGCGGGTATCGTCAGCGCCAAAGGCCGCGATATCAATGCCCAGCAGTTCCAGCGCTTCATCCAGACCGACGCGGCCATCAACCCCGGTAACTCCGGCGGCCCCCTCCTCAACATCCGAGGTGAAGTGATTGGCGTCAACACCATGATCGCCACCCAGAGCGGCGGCTACCAGGGCATCGGCTTTGCTCTCCCCATCAACATGGCCGTCAAGGTCTACAACCAGTTGATCAAGACCGGCCGTGTCTCGCGTGGCTCCATCGGCATCTCTTGGCAGAAAGGCCAGGAGAAGCCCGAACTCCTGAAGGCCCTCGGTTCCACCCACGGCGTGATCGTCGAACAGGTCACTCCCGATGGTCCCGCCCAGCAGGCTGGTCTCCGCCAGGAAGACATCATCCTTTCTGTGAACGGCAAACCCGTGAAGGATGGCGAAGATTTGGTCGCTCGCGTCGCCGACACACCCGTGGGCGAGAAGCTCAAACTCACCGTCGATCGCGCCGGCAAGAAGATGGACTTCGACGTCACTGTCCGCGACCGTGCCGAAGTCTTCAAAGACGATCCTCGCTTCGCCCGCCAGCGCCGCCCGGACGATCCCGTGAAGGAGGAAGGCAGCGAAGTCAAATTCGGAATCTACGTGCGCAACCTCCAGAGCGCCGAACGGGATGAAATGAAGATCGAGGAAGAGCGCGGCGTTGTCGTCACCCGCGTTCAGGAAGGCTCCTTCGCCGAAGAAATCGGACTTCGCGAGAAGGACGTCATCCTTTCGGTCAACCGCCAACCGGTCGCCTCGGTCGAGGATATTCGCAAGGTCCAGGGCACTCTGAAGCCCGGCGACGCCGTGGCCTTCCGCGTTATGCGAGCCAACCCTCTGGCCCGCGGCCAGGGAGCGGCGCCGCGCTACAACGGCATGTTCCTGTCGGGCACGCTTCCGAAGAACTAAGCAACTCCGCGCAGTCCGCGCAGAAGGCCGGAACCCGTCCCTCGGGTTCCGGCCTTTCTTGCACTTAGCGCGATTGTTAGACTGGAATTTTAGTTATGATGCAGGCTTTGCTCTGGCTGGCGCTCGCCGTTCTTGGGTTTGCCCTCTCCGCTGCCCCCGTCAACAAGTCGAAGGCCGCCCCCAGGAAGAAGGCCTCCACTGCCAAGAGTTCCGGCGTCAAGCCCGGTGCGAAGACCGCGAGCGCCCAGCGAGCGCCCTCCCGCGCCACCTCCAAGAGTGGCCCTTCCAGGAAGGGCTCCACCGTGCGCGCCTCCTCCAAGTCGTCCGCCAAACGCCGCGGAACCTCCTCCAGTGCCCGCCGCCGGCGGCCTACCATCCCCTCGTTCCGCGCCGGCCAGCAGCAGCCTACCCCCGATCGCGTCAAAGACATCCAGTCCGCTCTCATCTCGCGCGGCTACATGCAGGGCGAAGCCGACGGGAACTGGGGCGGTTCCACCGTCGACGCCCTCAAACGATTTCAGCAGGACCAGAATCTCAACGCCGACGGGAAGCTCACTTCCATGTCGCTCATCGCGCTGGGACTCGGCCCCAAGAGGAGTGGACTCGCCGCCGTTCCGAAACCCGCCGCGGTTCCGGCCCAGGCCTCGCCCGATCAGGTCACGCCGCCCGTGCCGCCACCGCCGGCTCCGGCTGAACTGCCGCCCCCTCCCCTGCCCGTTGAGCAAAAGGAGCCTCAATGATTATCGGCGTTCCCAAGGAAGTCAAAGACCACGAATCTCGCGTCGGCCTGGTGCCCAGCGGTGTCACCGCGCTCATCGAAGCCGGGCATCGCGTCCTCGTCGAGGCCAATGCCGGCCTCGGCAGTTCCATCCCCGACCACATCTACGTGCGCGCCGGCGC
>JAEUQD010000162.1 GCA_016789925.1 Bryobacterales bacterium
GGCTTCACGTCGCGCGCGAATTCGGCGTAGCCCGTCGAGGCGATCTTGGAGTTACCGGTTACTTCTTCAGTGGTGATTGTGAAAGGTTCTCCCGCGCGGAGTTCACAGCCGCCACCCTCAAAGATTCCCAGCCGGATCTTCGGACCCTGAAGGTCCAGCAGAATCCCAACATACTTCTTTTCCTGCGCTGAGATCTCCCGCACAAGCCTGACGCGCCCCGCGCGTTCCTCCACCGTCCCATGCGAGGCGTTCAGACGAAATACATCCACGCCTGCCTGCACCAATCGCCGGATTACTTCCGCGTCATCGCTCGACGGCCCGAGTGTCGCGACGATCTTGGTATTTCTCAGAGTCCCCTCCCGCGCGACAATGCGGCGCGCCGCTTGCTACCATAATGCAACTCCCATTATGTCTTTGCTTCAGGTAACGGTGCTCGCCGCTATTCAAGGATTCACCGAGTTCCTGCCGATCTCCAGTTCCGCTCACCTGGCGTTGGCCCCCTGGCTGCTCGGATGGAAAGATCAAGGCCTGGCGTTTGATATCGCCCTGCATCTGGGCACTTTGGCGGCTGTCCTGGTCTATTTTTTCCGGGACTGGCTTCAGATTCTGGCCCAGGGTTTTGGCCTGCGCTTCGGGCACGATCCGGAGTTGAAGCGGAACCCGACGATGCTTTGGCTTCTTGCGCTGGGTTCGCTGCCCATCGGAGTGCTCGGCTATATCTTCAAGGAACACGCGGAGACCACGCTCCGGTCGCCTTTCGTGATCGCCACCATGCTGATTGCAGTCGCGATCCTGATGGCCATCGCGGAGCGTGCCTCACGCCGGCAGAAGACGATCGAACATGTCAACACGTTCGATGCCCTGGCAATCGGACTTGCCCAGGCGATCGCGATCATCCCCGGTACTTCGCGTTCAGGGATCACGATCACCGCCGGCCTCGCTCGCAATCTTGAACGGGCCGCGGCCGCCCGGTTCTCCTTTCTGCTCTCGACGCCCGCCATCGCCGCGGCTGGCGCAAAGGCATTTTACGATCTTCACAAGGCAGGCGGCGTTCCGCCGGACATGACGGTCCCGTTCATTCTTGGTATATTCCTGTCGGCGATCAGCGGCCTGGCTGCCATCGGATTTCTCATGCGCTACCTTCGCCACGCCAGTCTTCACGTGTTCATCTACTACAGAATCGTGTTTGGTATCATAGTGTTCGCTCTGGCTATTCTCCGCTCCCCGGCGGAATGAACATTCTTGGTCCTACCCCGTTGAAGCGTCTCAACGAAGCAGGGGGTGTGGTGTGGCTCTTCGCAGCCATCTTTACCACGCTGGCTCTCATTTCCTACTATCCTCAGGATCCCTCCTGGAATACGGCTACAGCTGATGTGCCGGCGCACAATTTGGTCGGTTCCGTCGGGGCGCATTTTTCCGATTTCGCGTTTCAGGCGTTCGGACTCAGCGCTTTTGCCGTGCCCCTCTTCCTCGTCGCGCTGGCCTGGCAGTGGATTCGCTCGGTGGAAATCGGCGCGCAGGGCGTGAAGATCTTCGGCGCGGGCATGTTCTGGCTGAGCGCCTCAGCGATGTTCGGGCTGGGTCCGGACTGGCGCTTGTTTGATGAGTCGATCGCCCCTGGTGGATTGACGGGCGCGCTACTGGCGCAATTTCTGCTGCGACACCTCAATCTGACCGGGTCGGTCCTTGTTACCAGCACGGTCCTGCTGCTTTCGCTGTACCTGATCTCCAGCTTCTCGCTCTATCACTTGCCGGAATGGATGCTGCGTCCGAGATGGCTGGAGGGCTGGCGCGAGCGTTGGTTCCAGTGGCTCGAGTCCAGCCGCCGGCGCAAGCAGGAGCGCCGCGCGGCCCGCGAGGAGGCCAGTCGCAACCCACAGTCCATCGACGAGCCCGCACCGGTCCGCCGCCGTTCTGAGACTTACACGGGCGGGGAGACGGACGGCTATGAAATCCCGATTCGCACGTTGGACGACCTGGGCGGCAGCCAAACCGGTTCTGCGCCGGCACCGCAAGGAAACCAGGCTGAGCTGGAACACGATCCGGACCCGCCGGTGGTGGAATACATGCCGCCGCCACCCGCCGCCAGCAGCCGCCCGCCGTGGGAAGAACCACCGCTGGTGGCGCCGGTGCTCGGGCACGAACTACACGGGACGCCGCGTCGTGCCGCACCCATCACCTACCGGATGCCGTCGACCAAGCTGCTCAATGAGACGGAAGCGCGCAGCCCTTACGACACGCAGGAACTGAAGGACACGGCGGTACGCATCAAGCAGAAGTTCGAAGAATTCAACGTGCTGGGCAACGTCGTCCAGATCAACCCCGGCCCGGTCGTAACCACGTTTGAGTTCAAGCCCGAGGCTGGCATCAAATACAGCCGCATCACGACGCTGACCGAAGATCTGTGCCTCGGCTTGCAGGCCGAGTCGATCCTCATTGAGCGAATTCCCGGCAAACCCACTGTGGGAATCGAAGTTCCGAACTCGCGGCGCGAGACGATCGGTTTGCGCCAGATGCTGGAATCCGACGAGTTCATCAACTCTCCGTCGAAATTGACCATCGCGCTGGGCAAGGACATCAGCGGCCGCATCAAGATTGCGCCGCTCGAGGCAATGCCGCACCTGCTGATTGCCGGATCCACTGGATCCGGTAAGAGCGTCATGCTGAACTCGCTCATCATGTCGGTGCTGTACAAGTCCACTCCCGCCGAAGTACGGATGATCCTGATCGATCCGAAGCGCGTGGAAATGGGACTCTACGAGAACATCCCGCACTTGTTGACGCCCGTGATCACAGACCCGCGCAAGGCCACCAATACGCTGCGGAATGCGGTGCTCGAAATGGAGCGCCGGTTGAAGTTGCTGGCCTCGCAGGGAGTCCGCAACATCGACCAATTCAACAAGAAGGTGCGGCAGAAACTCCAAACGTCCAGGCCGCTGTTTGACGACCTGGAGCCGATCGAGGATGAACTGCAACCGCTCTCCTACATCCTGATCGTCATCGACGAGTTGGCCGATCTGATGATGATCGAGCGCGCTAACGTCGAGGAATCGATCACGCGTTTGGCGCAAATGGCGCGCGCCGTGGGCATGCACCTGGTGGTCGCCACACAGCGCCCATCGGTTGACGTGATTACCGGGTTGATCAAAGCGAATTTCCCGGCCCGCGTTTCCTTCCGCGTGGCGACTCGCGTGGATTCCCGAACGATTCTCGACGTCATGGGCGCCGAACACTTGCTCGGCAAAGGCGACATGTTATTCCTGCCGCCCGGCTCGGCGCGGCTGGTTCGCGTGCACGCGCCCTATGTAACGGAATCGGAGATCGCGCAGGTGACTGAGTTCTGGAAGGAGCAGGCATCGCCCGATTACGACCAGAGCTACCTGCTCGCTCCCCCGTCCGACGAAGATGACGCGGAGCCGGACGACCTCGCCGACTTCAACGACCCTGCATACGAAGACGCCATCCGCGTTGTCCTCGAAGTAGGCAAAGCTTCGACGTCGGTGCTGCAACGCCGCCTCCGTCTGGGGTACGGACGCGCCGCGCGGATCCTCGACAAGATGCACCGTGACGGCATCATCGGTCCGTCCGACGGGCCCCGGCCCCGTGACATCTTGAAGCGTCCCGACTGGCTCGACGACATCAAGGAACCGGTCCGCTAGCCCCCTTCCCCAGTGGGCTGGGTGCGCGGATACAATATAGCCACATATGCAACGTCGAGAGTTTCTGAAACTCATTCCGCCGGTGCTCGCGGCCGGCTACCCGCTCGCGGCTCAGAAAGGGGATGTCCCCTACGTACCGACTCCGGAAGAAGTTGTGGACCAGATGTTGAAACTGGCCGGTGTCGGCAAGAACGACATACTCTACGACTTGGGCTGTGGGGATGGGCGGATTGTCATCACCGCCGCCAAGCAGTTTGGGGCCAAGGGTGTTGGTATCGATATCGACCCCGAGCGCATTCAGGAAGCCAACGAAAATGCCAGGCAGGCGGGAGTTGCCGAGCGGACCCGCTTTATCGAGAAGGACCTTTTCGAGGCGGACATCCGGGAAGCGACCGTCGTTACCCTCTACCTGCTGCCCAGCGTCAACGAGAAGCTTCGGCCCAAACTCTACAAGGAGCTGAAACCCGGCACGCGGGTTGTCTCCCACCAGTTTGATATGGGTGACTGGAAACCCGAGAAAAAGGTCGAGATCGGCTACCGCACCATCTATCTCTGGAAGGTTCCCGCTTCCGCCTCGGGCGGCTGATTGGGCTTCTTGCCGACGCCTAGTTGCTCCATCACCGACGGTATGTTTAGGCCCAGGGCCTCCAACTGCTGGAGAAATTGAAACACCACTGCCGGGGCTGTCTGCGCCAGGCGATGCGCACCGCCGCCCCCTTGGCCCTGATCGATCACGACCAGCTTGTCGATGTTCCCCATCGGGCTCGCCACCGCTCCGAACACTCCGGCCGACGCTTCGATGATCGCCGGCATCTTTTCGAGGATTGTCTGCAATCGCGCCGATTCGTTGAATTCCTTCCAGGCCTCGGCCTTACGCAGAATCGCCGTGGCTTCGGCCACGCCCTGCGCTTCAATCGCTTTCGCCTGGGCCAGTCCGATGGCCTCGATTTTGGCTGCTTCGGCCTTCCCCTCGGATTCCAGCGCCGACGCGCGGCCCAGGCCCTCCATCCGTAGCCGCTCCTGTTCGGCTTGCGCAATGGCGATCAACGCCGCCCGCCGGCCTTCCGCCTCCAACATCTGCGACGTCTTGGTCGCCTCGGCCCGTACAACCACCGCCTGCCGTTCCGCATCCGCCGGCTTGATCACCGTCGCTTCCAGCTCTTTTTGCCGCCGGAGCACTTCCTGCTCCTGCACCGAGATCTGCTCTTGCGTCCGCGTCTTGTCGACCTTGACCTCTTCGGCCACCACCGCCTGCCGGGCCCTGGCCTGCGAGAGGGGGCCCGCCTGCGCCGCTTTCGCTTTCTCGGTCTCCACTTCCGCCAAATATTGCGCCTGGCGGATCGACAGGTCCCGTTGCGCCATCGCGATCTCGGCGTCCGCGGCCAATTTTGCCCGTTCGCCCTCCTGGAGCGCCTGCGCCGATCGGATCTTGGCGTCCCGCGTGGCTTCCGCCTCGCCAATCGTCGCGTCCCGCTTCACCTCCGCGGTGCGCCGCTTGCCGAGCGCGTTCAGATAGTCTTCTTCGTCGCTGACTTCCTGAATCGTCAGTACGTCCACGCCCAGTCCCATCTTTTCCAGATCCGCGGCCGCCTCCGAGGTCAGCTTCTGCGCGAAGCTGCCGCGGTCGCTGTTGACCTCCTCCACCGTCAGCGTCCCCAGAATCGACCGCAAGTGCCCTTCCAGCGTTTGGAAGATCACCCTCTGCATGTTATCGTGCGTCATCCCGAGAAAACGTTCGGCCGCCGCATGCATCGCCGTCTCGTCACTGCGGATCTTGACGTTGGCAACCGCCTTAACCGACATCGGGACACCCTTCAACGTGTAGGCCCGCTTGATCTCCAGCGGAATCGTCATCACGTTCAACGAGAGGTAATCCACCTTTTCCAGCAGCGGAATCCGCAGGGCCGCGCCTCCGCGCACCATCCGGTACCCCACTGTACGCCCGTCCGTTAGCGCTCGCTTGCGCCCGCTGAACACGGCGACCATGTTGGGCGCCACTTTAATGTAGTTCCGGCTGAAGAGTCCCGCGGCAATGAACAATGCCAGCAGAACGAAAAGGATAATGACCGGCAGCATCAAGCCGCCCAATTCGGCAAACATAGTATCCTCCAAGCACCTAAACGTTGCTATTGCGGCCGGACAATCACGATCTCTCCCAATACTTGAACAACTTGCACGATCGTGTTCTCGCCAATCGCCGTGCCATCCTGCGACCGTGCCATCTTATCAACAAGTTCCTCCCCGACCTGGCACCGGACCTGGCCCATGCCGCCCACCGGAACCCCAACGACAATCCGGCCGGTCTTTCCCGCCAGATCGACGGTCTTCAGTTCCGTCGATGCCTGCTGGCCATACAGGAATCGGGCAAAGGAATAAATCACCATCGCGCATGTCAACCCGCTCAGGAACCCAATCCCCGACGCTGGAAGCACCGACAACCCGTAGTGAATTCCAATGGCCCCAAATCCACCGAATCCCGTGATGAAGACGCTCAGCACGCGCATGCTGAAGAAACTCGGGCCCCCATGGCCCAGGCCGGAATCCCAGGTGTCGTCGCCGAAGTGCTCGAAGATTTCTCCAAACACAAACGACGCGAGCAGAACTGAGAAACCAATCGCGGCAATGCCTAAGAAGACGGTAAATGCCGAGAACTGTCCCAGGAGATCAGACACAGAAGACCACTACCTCCGTTCTCGGTGAGTCTACCGCGTTTCCGTTCCACATGTCCCGGGTGGCGGGCAAAAGGGCGATCCCTCATGCTACACTTGAGGAGTTTGCAGCCCGCCCCGTAACGGATCTTCCTTCCTGGGGCACCCAAGGATCCAACTTATGACGAAGCTCAAAACGCATAAAGGAGCGGCCAAGCGCTTCAAGAAGACCGGGACTGGCAAGATCAAGCGCCGTCACGCGTTTGCACGCCACATCCTCACTTCCAAAGCGCGCTCCCGGAAACGTCGCCTGTCGCAGGGCGTCATGGCGGATTCCACTAACGTTCCGGCCATCATGGAAATGCTGCCCTACTAGAAGGGCATCGCGGCGCGGCCGGGCCCTTTTGCACGTGCCCGTTTCGCCCGCATTAGAGTCAAGGAGGAAAACGTGCCTAGAGTAAAACGCGGGACAACCCGCACCGATAGCCGCAAGAAAGTTCTCAAACTTGCCAAGGGCTATTTTCTCACCAAGAGCAAGTTGCACCGGGCCGCGCAGGAGGCCGTCGAGAAGGCGTTGCGCTATGGCTACGTGGGCCGCAAGCTCAAGAAGCGCAGCTACCGCTCGCTCTGGATTGTCCGTATTGGGGCGTCCTGCCGCATGAACGGCATTTCGTATTCGCGGTTCATGGACGGGCTGAAGAAGGCGGGTATCGAACTGAACCGTAAGGTTCTGGCCGACATCGCCGTCAACGACGCGACTTCCTTCGGACAATTGGTGGGCAAGGCGAAAGCCGCCCTCGGGCTCAGCTAGAGAGGGACATCTCGATGGAACAGGCCGACGCGCTCGCCGTTCTGGAACAGAAGATCATGCGGGCCGCCGAAATGGTGGCCCAACTCCGCCAGGAGCGAGACGACGCTCTGGATGCGGCCGGCGAAGCCGAAACGCTGCGCAGCCGGCTCAACGACGTGACGCGGGAACTGGAAACGGCCAAGTCCGAACGCGATGCCTTGCGTGCGGATAAGGATGTCGTCCGCAAACGCCTGGAGAAACTTCTCGAACAGATTGACGCCATCGGCGCGAGTTGAGTCCTGGTTCGGTATACTCTATTTCAACCGTGGACGACTCGCCCGACAAGAAACAGGTTCGCGTCAGCATTCTGAATCAGTCGTTTACCCTGATCACGTCCGGGGATCCCCAGGAAATGGTGGACCTCGCCAATCAGGTGGACGACTTGATGAATTCCATCGCGCGGCGCTCCCCCAATCTCGATTCGACGCGAGTCGCGGTTTTCGCCTGTCTGCATCTGGCTGACCAGTTGCGTTCCCAGAAGCACGCCCTTGACAGTCGCGTCCGCGAGGTAACGGCGCTGCTTGATCAGGCTCTTGATTCCTAAGGAGAGTTATGGCTTCCCGTAGTGTCAACAAGGTAATCCTGCTGGGTCATCTGGGCAAAGATGCCGAGACCCGTTTCACCTCCGGCGGCGCGTCCGTCACCACTTTCTCGATTGCCACGAACCGCCGCTGGAAAGACCAGCAAACCGGCGAGTGGAAAGATCAGACCGACTGGCACAATATCGTTCTTTGGCGGCAGGAGAACCTTGGTCAGTTCTTGACCAAGGGGAAGCAAGTCTATGTCGAAGGAAGACTGCAAACCAGCTCCTATGATGACAAAGACGGCAACAAACGCTACAAGACCGAAGTGATCGCCGACGACGTGATCCTCCTGTCGGGCCGGGGTGAAGGGGGCGACGCGCCCTCCTACGAACAGCCCAGCAGTGGTCCGGTATCCATGCCGCGATCCGCACGACCACAGCGTCCAGCCGGCCCTCCGGCCCCGGATCCGTACGGCGACCAGGGCGTCAACGACGACGACGTCCCCTTCTAGAAGCAGAAGAGTTTCCCCGGACCCCCTTGACCTTGGGGTTCAGATTTGATACCACTCTACGATCATGAAGCCGACTGCAACCAGTGGTTCGCTCCTGGGCTGGAAAGGCCGCGACGTCTGGGCGATCACGCCGGACGCCTCGGTGTTCGACGCCATCGCCATGATGGCGGAGCGCGGGATTGGCGCGCTGCTCGTGATTGAAGGGGGGAAATTGGCAGGCATCGTCTCGGAACGCGATTACACCCGAAAGGTGTTCTTGCAGGGTCGCTCGTCGAAGCAGACCTCCGTTCAGGAGATCATGACAGCCCCGGTGTACGTGGCATCCCCGAACGATTCCGTCGAAGACGCCATGCGGCTGATGACCGAGCGCCGCGTCCGCCATCTGCCGATTGTGGAGGGCGAACGGATTGTCGGCGTCGTCTCGATCGGCGATTTGGTGAAGTGGACCATCTCCGCGCAGGAAGAGCATATCGCCCAACTGCATAACTTTATCGCCGGGTCGTATCCCGGCTAGCCCACGATTGGCGCAGGGTGTCTGTGCCCGCGCGGTGTACAATCATAGTTTCCATGGCTCGTGAGTATTCCCTGACCCCCCGTCGTGTGCCTCGCGTCGAATCGAAATACCGTCGCATTGTGACGGAGATTCCCGCGCCTGAGTCTCTTCCAATTCTGGAGCGGCTCCAGAAGTATGAACCGCTGGCGATGCGCGGCCAGCCGCCGATTGTCTGGGACCGTGCCGACGGTTTCCTGGTTTCCGACGCCTATGGCAACCGCTGGATCGATTGGTCGAGCGGGGTGCTCATCACCAACGCCGGCCACGGCCGTCGCGAGATCATCGACGCTGTCGTGTCGCAGGCCGAGCACCAGCTATTAACCAACTATTGCTTTCCGAACGAAGTCCGTTCGCGCCTTGTGGAGAAGCTGGCGACAATGTTCGGCGAACCCGACCGCAAGGTCTTTCTCCTCACGACCGGATCGGAAGCGGTCGAGTGCGCCATCAAGTTGTGCCGCACGCATGGCGTGAAGGTAGGAGGACGCGCCAAGAATATTGTGGTTTCGTTTGACAAGGCATTCCACGGTCGCACGCTTGGCTCGCAACAGGCCGGTGGCATTCCTTCGCTGAAGGAATGGATTGTCAATATGGATCCGGGTTTCGTCCAAGTTCCGTTTCCCGATGGCTTCCGCACTACCGACACATCCTTCGATGGGTTCATGAACGCGCTACTGGCGCAGAATGTCCACCCGGCCAATGTTGCCGGCGTGATTCTCGAGACCTACCAGGGAGGCAGCGCCTCGTTCGCGCCGGTCGAGTACATGCAAAAGATGCGCGAGTGGTGCACGGCACATCATATTCTGCTGGTGTGCGATGAAGTGCAGGCCGGCTTTGGGCGTACAGGCAAGCTGGCCGGTTATCAACACTACGGGATCTTGCCGGACCTCACCACCTGGGGTAAGGGCATCACGAGTTCGCTGCCGTTGTCGTGCGTCATCGGGCGCGCCGATGTGATGGACTTGCATCCGGCGGGCAGCATGACTTCGACTCACACGGGCAACCCTATCTGCTGCGCAGCCGCGTTGGCCAATATCGATTTGATCCTTAACGAGAATCTCACCGAGAACGCGCGCGTGATGGGCGATTTGATGCTCAGCCGTTTCCGCGAGATGCAGAAGCATTTTCCGCAAATCGGCTACGTCGACGGCAAGGGTCTGGTAGCGGGTATCGCTTGCGTACGCCCCGGTTCGAAAGATCCGGATCCGGATTTGGCATGGGACACGATCAATACTTGCATGGAACAAGGCGTCCTGATGTTCTCGCCGGTCGGGTTCGGCGGCGGCACCATTAAAGTCTGCCCGCCTCTCGTGATCAATGAAGAAGCTCTCCAGGAAAGTCTGGATGTGTTTGAAGCCGCTTTTGCCGCGACGGTGGCGGCTCGCAAGGCGGCGGCCTAGAACCCAGCATGAACAAACTCACGGTGACGTTGGTGGGCGGCGGGATGATCGCCCAGGACCAGATTCTTCCGTCGCTCTATCAGCTACAGCGCGAAGGCGTCGTCGGCGACATTTCGGTGGTTTCGCTCCAGGCGCGCACGGTCAAAGCGCTCGCCGACAACGAGACCATCCGGCGTGCGTTTCCGGGCCACAGCTTCCGGCCGTACCCTGATCCCTCGCAAGACCCCATGGTCAAGAACCCCGACCTCTACAAAGAGGTGATCGCGACCATGCCGCCCCGCCAGTTAGTGGTGATCGGCGTTCCGGATCAGTTGCACTTTGAAGTCGTGATGTATGCGCTGCGGGCCAATCAGAATGTGATTGTCGTCAAACCGCTGGTGCTCACGATGGCCGAGGCCAAATTGGTCGAGGAGGAAGCGAGACGGCGCGAGTTGTTTGTCGGCGTGGAGTATCACAAGCGCTTTGACGACCGGAGCCTACTGGCGCGGCGGCGGTATCGCGAAGGCATGTTTGGGGAGTTCCGGCTAGGCACGGCCCGGCTGATGGAGAAGTGGTACTACCGGCAGTCGAACTTTCAGAATTGGTTTACGTGCGAGAATACCGACGCGTTCACCTACATTGGCTGTCATTACGTGGACTTCGTTCACTTCGTGACCGGATTGCTGCCGCGCTCGGTGTCGGTTTACGGAATCAAAGACACGTTTCCGAACGGGAACGAGGGTTACCTGTGGACGGACGCGCGCGTAATTTGGGAGAACGGGGCGTGCCTGAATGTCCAGAATACGTTGTCTTTTCCCGATGAAGCGCCAGGTTCGAATACGCAGGGCATCACAATGTATTTCTCCGACGGAGCGCGGGGCGCGTGGCTGGAACACTCCGACCAATACCGCGGCATCAAGTACTGCTATACGCACCGGACGGACGCCCCTGGCGCCACCGTATTCGCCGAACCGTCTACCGAATACTTCCAGTATGTCGACGCCGGTGGGCCGGGCTTGCAGTGCATCGGCTACGGCTACCGGTCAGTGGCGGCGCTCGTCAAGGCGGTCGTGCGCGTCGAGACGGCCGAGAATCGCCGGGCCGTGCTCGACGAAATCGACAACTATGGATTGCTGGCGACGCCGAAGAACAGCTCGTTCAACGAAGCGGTGATCGAAGCGGCGCGGCTGTCGATTCTGAATGGAGGCCGCGAAGCCGTGATTGAAGGTGGTCGAGTTAGTTTGCGGTAGCGATCCACGTGCTCAGCGGGCCGAAGTTGCCCACCAACTCCAGGTTGAACCCGGCTTGAACGAATCGGGCTTTGAGCTTTTCGCCGGGGAATACGATCAGCCCAACCGGCCTACCTCGTGCCCCTTCCAGGAATTCGGCCAGATACGGACCGTCCGTGGCTGGCAGCCCGTACGGCAAGGGAGTCACGGAAACACCCGGCGGGTAGACAACGGCAGGAGCGCTCAGAAACCGTGACTTCAACGGGTCGCGCAGCCAACGCTCGTCGCGCCCTTCGACGAAGCCGGTTTGCATCGCGATCGTGGGGGCCCGGCCGCGCAGCGAGTGGAGCGCCGCACGCCAGTCTTCCGAACGGAATGGCCGCCTGATGCCTCCGCCCACAATCGTGTAGCCGAGAATCAGCACGAGTAGTGAGCAAGCCACCGCCAAGCGTGCGCGCGGAGGGTGCAAACCATGGACCGCCAGTGCATAGAGGAGGATGATGCCAATGTCTGCGGCAATCATATAGCGTGACGTGAAGATACTTACGGGTCCCGTTCGGGACAGGACAAACATGATCAGCGGAAGCACCACGCCGAGGCCTGTGGCGTTAACCAGGAGGGGGAGAGGTACTTGCGGGCGTCCCCATTGCCATGGCCGCGTAAACACAAAGGCCACTGCGGCGGCAGCCAGCGACGGGAGGAAGATGGCGCGGTGCGTATACAAGGCGAGCCATGTGTTCAATGTGGGCCGCGCCAGCCAGTTGCGGAGTTGGACGGAGCCTTGATCGTCAAACGCATTCAGTGTGGGGATGACCAGCAAGGCCGGAAGCGCAAAGGACAAGGCCAACGCGGCGTAATGGCTCAAGGGATGACGCCGGCGGTAGGCGGCCGCAGTCAGCAGGAGAATGGGAAGGACCGTCACTGCTAACAGGTGATTCGCGGGCAGCAGGCCCGCCGCCAAGCCGAGCGCCACCGCGTACCCGATGCCACCGCGCCACATCCATCGGTCAAGAAAATACAGAGCGGCCGCGGCAAACAGCACAGAGAAGGCATAGGGACGAGTCTCGGTACCGTGTGCCTGCATGTTCCCGTGGACAGCGAACAGCGCAACCACCAGGTATGCAGTATCCGTCCCGAGATGGCGCCGGCTGTAGAGGAAGAGCAGGGCGGCTGCCACCGACATGGCGATCAGCGAAGGCAGGCGGAGCAGTACTTCCGAAAACCCAAACAACTGGAGAAGAAGCCACGACACAGTAAGGTGAGGCAGCGAGCCGACAAAGATTTGCTGCCGTGAGAGAAGCTCCGCCCACGTGCCACTGACAACGAAAACCGTGCCGCACTCGTCCAGCCACAGGCTCTCCGGCAGTACGCGCAGCCAGCCGGCGGCGATGACGGCCGCCAGTAGGCATAGGAAGAAACGCCGCACCTAGCGCCCTGCGGTCAGTGCCTTCGACTTCACGCGCACCCGGATGGGTGTTGGGGCGGCCTGTAAATTCTGTTGAGGAGAGCGCGTTTCGACGTTGCCGGCGACGTAAATCATACCCTCGGTCGGCTCGGCATTGGGCAGCGCCCAGAGTTTGAAGCTGCGCTCGACTTCGTCTTCGTTGATGAGCACACCATTCAGGCCGGAGTCGGTGACTCGCACGCGGGCGGGCAGGTCGCGTACCTGGACGGGAACACGGCCGGCGAATCCATTCTGGCGCCTGACGCGAACCTTGACCTCGGCGGTCTGGCCCGGTTCGAGTTCGACCACTTGAGTTTCGGCGGTCATCAGCACATCGGGTTTCGGGGAGAGGGCGATCAGTTTAGTCCGATCCTCCGGATTGGCGGTGCGGGCGAGTTCCTTACCGTTAATCGTTGCGCGGCCGGTGACCTCGAACGCGACGGCCTGGTCGACCTTCGCATTGTCGTCGGCTGAAAGAAGCAAGGTGCAGGAATCGAGTCCCGCGGGGATCGTGTTTCTCGTGGCCTTGAGACCGGCGGGGAGATTCGAGAGCGATACCTCGATGGGGCCATCGTAGCCTTCCATGCGAAAGGCCGTGACATTCAACGGCACTGAACCGCCGCGAGGCATGTTGGGGTTGCGCGGGTTGACGGCAAGGCGGAAGTCCGGGCGCGGCTCACGCACATTGAGCCGGTAAGCGAAGTCGGGACCACCCATGCCGCGCACGTCTCGCAGGCGCACAATGTATTCGCCATCGGCGGGCGCGACAAAGTTCACGAGAGAATCCTTGCCGTAGCCCGGGCCGCCGTCGTCGTTGTTGTAGTAGAGGCGTACCAGGGGCAGCCCGTTGGGCGAAAAGCGTGCGCCCGGCGGATGAATTTGCACTTTGTAGACGGAGCGGTCGACGCCATGCGCCTCCGGGGTGGTCCCGAAGAAGCCCTTGCGCTGGCCATTGAACGACTCGACCGCCATGTCTTCGTCAGGCCCATCGGGCACTTCTTCGACCCTGCCGATTTCATTACCGATCAAAACGTAGTCGCCGACGCTGAGAAGATTCCACGACTGGATGCGGAGACCCCGCGAAGCCGAGTCGTGATCGCGCAACACCAAATTGGTTTCCCAGGTAGCGCGCACGGTGGCATGTTCAATAGGCTGCGCCTTCGCATCGAGCACTTCGATGAAGGAATCGAGTTCCGAGCCAAGGCGGCGGGCTTGCACTTCAATCGTGACGCGCTGTCCTTTGCGGGCGCTCATTCGGAAGTCGTGACGTTCGCCTTGGTTCAAGCGGCCGTTGACGGTGACCGGGAGCGTGAGGGTCCGGGTAGTGGCGGCGTCCACCTCGGGGTCGTCGCCCAGACCGAGTTTCACCGTGTTGAGGGAGTTGCGCGGGCGCAGCAGCAATGCGTCCGGGTCGAGTTCCGACGGCTTACCGGTCACCTCAATTGCGGCGGCGGGCTGGTTGAAGCCTTTGAAGGCAATGGACCCGGAGGCGTTGCGGCGCAAGCCCAACGGATAGGCTGACGTCACCACCGACAGCTTTCCGGCCAGAATCCGGTAGAAATGCGATCCGCGGCCCGACGATTCAAAGTCAGTGATGCGGATGTAGTAGTGACCCGCTTTTTCAAAACGGTGGGCGAAGCGCTGGGTGGTCGCGCCGCCATCGTAGCCGAACTCCCTGAGTACCGATTGATCTTCACCCAGGATGCGAACCACCGGCTGCAGGCTGGAGCCGATCAGCATCGCCTGATTCTCAAAGACAATCTCTTCGCCGGCCTGGACCTTGATCTTGTAAAGGTCGACATCGCCCGCGCGTGAAATGGCGCCGGCGAGGACAGCGGGCAGAAAAGCCTCAACCGACGTTTCAAGCGTATCGTTCGGTTCTCTGTCGGCGGACTCGCCGAAGTAGGGCTCGATCAGGAACGTCCCTTCGGGGCTGGTGCCGAGTGGCGTGAGCACGCGGAACTTCACCGGGCCGACCGGCGCTTCCGGCGCGACGTCGACTTCGACGGTCACCTGGTTGCGCGGCGGCAAGGGGCCGACGTCCACAGTGGAAGGCGTGCCATTGGAGCCGAGACGAATGTCCGGAAGATCCGGCAGTTCCTTCACGCGCACGGTCTTGCCTTTGATTCCCGGTTCGGAGAAGTAGACCGCCGAGGCTCCGGCGAGGTTGAGACCTTCAACGGTAAGTTCGACGGTGGTGCCACGGGCGACGCCGAGCGGAACAACGGAATTCAGTGTGGGCGGCGTAATGCGCGGCCCCGTGGGATGGTCGATAGGCGCTTGCGCGAAGGCAAACACCGCGGCAGTGGCAGCAGCGAACAGACGCAGCATCATGTGGGTCACCTCGTGGCGGAGAGCGTACCGGCAACGGGCAGAAGGGCGAGTGAGCCATCCAGCCGTGCGATGGCCAATTGACGGCCATCAGGGGAAAACTGCAAACCGTACACCCAGTCGGACTGACCGGGCAGAACTTTCAATTCGGTGAGGTCGGCGGCGCGCAACAGTTTCACCGAACGGTCGGCGGAAGAAGACATGAGAGTCTTACCGTCGGGCGACCATGCGAGTTTGAGAATAGCGTCTTCGTGTGCCGTGAGAGACAGCAGAAGTTCGCCGTTGATGTCGCCCATGCGCCAAATGCGGATGGACTTGTCGAGGCCTCCGGCGGCCACCAGTTTACCGGTGGGGTCGATGGCAAGAGTATTGATACCGTCCGTGGCTTCAGAGAATGTATAGAGGCGTTCGCCGGTTGCGGGGTTCCAGATTTTCACTGTGCGGTCGGCCGCGCCGGAGACAAGCCGTGAGCCGCCGGGGGTGAACTGAAGAGCGTAGACGGCGTCGATGTGGTCCTTCAGCGTGCGGACCTCGTGGCCCGTGACGGTGTCCCAGATCTTGATGAGCTTGTCGTAGGACGAGGTGGCCAATGTCTTTCCGTCAGGGGCGAAGGCGAGGCCATAGATGCAGTCGCTGTGGCCGTTGATGGTGGGTCCGGCCTGGCGGGTCTCGACGTTCCAGAGCCGTACCTCACCGCTTTTTGCGCAGATTCCACCGGCGGCGGCGAGCCACTTGCCATCGCTCGAAAAAGCAACATTGCGCACGGTGCCCGCATGCGGCGTCAGAGTCGCCACCGGCTTGCGCGTTTGCGCGTCGGTGAGTGTCACGGATTTGTGCCCAGCCAGAGCCAGCAGCGCTCCTCCGGGTTGCCAGGCCATGGCGAACACTTGCGGCTTCACAGTGACCTTGGGCTGGATGGCAGGAGCTTGCGCGCCAACTGACGCGCGGGCCGCGACTGTCTGGCCCTTGCCGCCCGCGGCGATCCACCGCTTGATCAAATCAACTTCACCGTCGGTGAGCGAAGTGCCGTCCATCGGCATTTTCGGATACGCCTTGCCGGTGACAAACTGCACGAGCAGGCTTTCATCAGGCTTGCCGGGGATCACCGTCCGGCCATGATTGCCGCCGCTGAGCGTGGACTCGTAGGAATTGATCGAGTATTCGCCCATCTTCGCCTGGCCGGCGTGACAGCCTCCGCAGCGCTTGTCGAGCAGAGGCGCGATGTCCTTGGCGTAGTCCTGCGCCAGGGCCAAGGCGGCGAACAGAGAGAGGGTCGCGAGGCGCATGGCGTTAGTGGATGAACAGAAATTCTTTACTGGTGAGCAGCGACCAGGCCATGTCTTCGAGAGCCTGTTTGCGGGCTTCGCGGGCAGCTTCGGCAGTGGCTGTAGGCGTGGCGCGCTGCTGGCTGAGCGCGGCGAGGATGGTCTTCTTCTCTTCCGCGGTGGGGTAACGCGAAAAGGCGCTCATCGTGAGTTGTTCGAGGATGCGCGTATCCGACAGTCCGATCTTCAGGAAAAGATTGACGTATCCATTCGGGTCGGACAGTTTCTTGTTGAGCGTGTCGCCATTAATCACGTGGAGGGCCTGGGAAATCGAAGGATCCTGCGACCGTTCGGCGGCGTCGCAGATAATGCGCTCGGGACGGCCGAAGACCGACAGGAACTGCGACTGCACGCGAACGTCGGGCAGTTGCAATGCTCGGGTCCCAACCGGATAGCCGCCAAACGCAGTGGACACGCCGGTCACCTGTGACATCGTATCGAGCAGCACTTCGGCCGGCATGCGCTTGACGATGTACTTCGAGTAGAACGTGTTGTCCTGCTGGTTGCTGGCGTTGGCTTCGGAAGAAAGCTGATAGGTAGACGACGTCATGATCAGTCGGATGAGCCGTTTGATGTCGTAACCGTTCTTGATGAAGTCCTGCGTGAGCGCATCGAACAGTTCTTCGTTCGAGGCGGGGTTGGTGGCGCGCACATCGTCGACCGGATGCGACAGGCCGCGGCCCATGATGCTGCCCCACACGCGGTTCACGATGTTCTTGGCGAAGTACTCGTTCTGCGGGCTGGTGAGCCACTGGGCGAAGTGCTGGCGACGGTCGGAAACGGCGTCCAGTGGCATGGCCTGGCCGTCTAAAGGAGTAGGTGATCGCGGCCTGAGAAGTCGCGGATGGTTGATGTTGCCGGCGGTCTTCGCAAACACAACGGTCTCGCCGGCGGCGTCGCCGTTCTTGAGCCCCACGCGCGAGAACAGATTGGCGAACTGATAGTACTGCTTCTGGGTCCATTTCTCGAGCGGGTGGTTGTGGCAGCGGGCGCAGGTGAGACGCTGGCCGAGAAAAGCCTGGGTGACGTTTTCCGCCAGCGCGATCGTGTCCTTGTGCAGCACGAAGTAGTTGAGCGCGCCGTTCTGGCGCGAGGAGCCCGAAGCGGTAAAGATGTCGCGGGCAAACTGGTCCCAGGGCTTGTTGGACTTCACGGAATCGCGAATCCAGTTGTAGAAAGCCCACATTGAATTGGTGCGCAACTTGCGAGAAGAGACCAGTAGCAGGTCCGACCACTTGTAGGCCCAGTAGTCGGCATACTCGTCGCGGTTCAGTAGTTGGGCGATCAGCTTTTCGCGCTTATCGGGCGCGGTGTCGGCCAGGAACTGCTCCACTTCCTCGGGCGTAGGCAGAATCCCCGCGGCGTCGAGGTAGGCGCGGCGGAGGAATTCGGAGTCGGTGGCGGGGCGCGACGGGGCCAGCTTCAAGCTTTTCCACTTGGCCAGGGTCAGTTCGTCGATGAAACTGCGCGGCTGGAAGCGCGAATAATCGGCCGCGGTCACGGCGTTGTCGAACGGCACGGTGACGCGGGCGTACAGGACGCGCGATGAGTACCAGAGCGTGATGGCGGCTTCGCCGCGCCCGGTCATCTTCACCTTGCCCCAATCGTCCAC
>JAEUQD010000212.1 GCA_016789925.1 Bryobacterales bacterium
ACGTAGAAGCCGGGCAGGCTCTCGAAGACCACTTTCTCGATCCGGTACCCCTTCCGCGTTACCGTCCCGGTGACCTTCGCCCGCAGCGGAGTCTTGGTCTCCGGAAAACCGCCCAGCGCCGCCGCCAGCCGCGGACGCACCACCGCTTGTCTCGCCGCAATCTGTTCCGCCGTCTGGATCGCGCTCACCGCCGCCGCCCGCCGCTGCCAGTGCTCTTCCGCAACGCGCAACAGGTAGCGGGGCAGCATGTCGTTCAGACCGCTGCCCTCATCCACCTTACTCGCCGGCCGGCTGCACCCTGCAACCAGCAGCCAGACAAACGCCCAACAGACGAACCTGCGCACAGCGTGCCCGCCCTTAGAACGATACCTTCAGCGCCAGTTGCCCGATCCGCGGATCCCCCGCGCTCTCCAGCCGCCCGAACCGGTTCGCCACCCGGTGCACGTTGTACGGATTCGAGAAATTCGGCCGGTTGAACAGGTTGAAAAACTCGCCCCGGAACTGTAACTGCACCTTCTCCTTCACCGCGAAGTTTTTCATGAACGCCACGTCCACGCTCGCCGTCCCTGGTCCGATGATCGCCATCCGCGGCGTCGTCCCGAACGTCCCCAACTGGTTCGTCCGGAATGCCGACCGCGAGAAATACTCGGTGATCAACTCGGCCCGCGGACGTCCCGTATCCAGGTACGGATTGCCGACCAGATCCGCGCGGTCGCTGTTAATCCCGCTCAGCGCGTTGTCCACGCCCGACAGCACGTTGAACGGGAACCCGCCCTGCAGCGTCCAGATCGCCGTATGCTGCCAACCGCCCAGTACCCCCTTCACCAGCGCGCTCTTGCCTTGCAGCGCCGGCAGGCTCCACACGTACGACGCCACAAACCGGTGCCGGATATCGAACTCCGACAATCCCCGGTTGAGCAGCCGGCTGAACGGCGGCGTAATCGACCCCTGCTGTCCCGGCACCGGGTCGAACGACCATTCGTCAATCGACTTCGACCACGTGTAATTGGCTTCCACCGAGAAACCGCGCGTCATCCTTCTCTCCACCGAGACTTGCAGCCCGTGATAACTCGAGTTGCTGCCCGCCGCCGTTTCCTGAATCCCCGTAAACTGCCGGTGCGGCCGCCGCTGCTGCAGATTCGCCAGTGTTGCCCCCGGCGCGTACACGGCAAAGTTCACGTCTTTGTTATAGGAAAGCTGCCGGCCCATGTTTCCGATGTAACTCACCCGCGTGATCAGGTTCGTCGCGATCTCGCGCTCCACCGTCAGGTTATACGACTGCGTGTAACTCGGCCGGAACCCCGGGTCGAACGACCCGAACGTCCCCAGCGGCGGGAAAAACGCCGAATCCCGCGCCGGCGTGAACGGCGCAAACGACTGCGGGAACGGGTTCGGATTGCTCCCGTACGGATCCTCAAACCGCCGCCCGAACAACTCCACTTGCGGGCTGAACGGAGCCGAGTTCACAAACGTGTTGTAGAGCACCGTGAACTGCGGATTCCAGAAAATCCCGACTCCGCCCCGAATTACCGTCTTCCCCGCCGGCCGCCACGCAAATCCCAGCCGCGGCGACACCGTGCCCAGCGACTGGCCAAACCCGCCCTCCGGGCATCCCGCGTCGCCCGCGCTCAGGTAGTTCAGCGGTGCATTCGGGAACCGCGTCGATTGCTGCCCCGGGCGAAAACACTGCACCCGCCCCAGTTTGTCGTGGAACGGAAACACCGGGTCCCACCGTAGCCCCAAATTCAACGTCAGTTTGTTCGACGCCCGAAAGTCGTCCTGCACAAACAGCCCGTACCGCGTGCCCCGCAAGTCCTTGTACTCCCCGCCGCCTTGCAGAAACCGGTACATGTCGCCCAGCAGAAAATCGGCCATCGCGTGCCCGCTGTTGGCTCCGTTGAACTCAAACTGCCCCATCGTCCGGAAGTGGTTGTCGATGTCGTTGCCGCTGCGGATAATCTCGCCGCCGATCTTGATCTCGTGCTTGCCGCGAAACCACGTGAACGTATCCGCGACGTGAACGTCGTGGTCCCTCTTCTCATAAAACTGACCGACGCTCGCCGTGAAGTACCCCGAGACCGCCAGGTAAAACTCCGGCGGGTGAAACGCCAGGCCCTTCACCCCCGCCCGCACCATGTCGATCGGGAATTCCGTGTCCAGCCACGACAGCGTCGTCGTCCGCTTCCGGAACGAAAACGTCGCGCTGTTCAACTTCGTCGGCGACAGCGTGTAAATATGGTTCACCGAGATGTGCCAATAAGGATACGAACTGTCGCGCGTCTGCGGCAGCGCCACGTTCTCCTTGCTGATCGCCAGCCCCTGGTGCTCTTTCTGATAGAAATACTTCCCGGTGAACCGGTGCTTCTCCAGGTTGTAGTCGATCCGCCCCATGTACTCCGACGTATCGATCTGCGTCGGCGTCCCCGACAGAATCTGCCCGTCCGGCGTCCCCGGGTCCGGCAGATACTTCAGCCAGTTCAACGCCACCGAACTGTACCGGCTCAACGGAATCTGGTTGCCCGGAAATGGCTGCCCCGTCGTGATGTCCCGCACCGTGCTCTGTCCGCCGAAATCGCCCGCCCGCATCCGCGTCGTCGGCAAAAAAATCCGCGACAACTGTGGATCGCTCCGCAGATACGTCGACTGGTACGTCGCAAAGAAGAACAGCTTGTCTTTGACAATCGGACCCCCGATCGTCCCCCCAAACTGGTTCCGCTTCAACGTATCCCGGTTCGCCGCAAAAAAGTTCCGCGCGTTGAACACCTTGTTCCGGTTAAACAGAAACGCCGATCCGTGCAAATCGTTCGTCCCGGACCGCGTCACCACGTTCACAATCGCCCCCGTCGCGTTCGCATACTCCGCGCTGAAGTTGCTCTTCTGCAAACTGAACTCCTGCACCGCGTCCGGGTTCGGAAACACGCCGCTGTAGTTGCGGTAGGAATCCGTGTTATACCCCGAGTCCATCAGGTACGCCACCCCGTTCTGCCGGCTCCCGTTCACGTTGTAGATGTACCCCTCGCGATTGCTCCCGCCCCGCGAAATCACCCCTGCCTGAATGCGCAGCAATTCCGGCATGTTCCGCCCGTTCAGCGGCAGGCTCACAATCCGTTCCTGGTCCACCAATCCCTTCAACGTCCCCGACTGCGTCTCCAGCAGCGGCGCCGCCCCCGTGACCGTCACCGCCTCGCTCACTGTGCCGACGGCCAGCACGACGTCGATGGTGGGCCGTTCGTTCACCGCCAGCACAATCCCCTGCCGCACATGGCGTTGGAACCCTTGGGCTTCGACTTCGAGCCGGTACTCGCCCACGGGTAGTAGCGTGAACGTGTAGTTGCCGGTAGCCCCGGTCGGTCTCGTGACGGAGTAGCCGGTCCGCGTATTGGTAATTTTGACCGTGGCATTGGGAACAGTGCCCCCGGTGGAATCGGTAACATTGCCGACCAGCGCCGCAGTCGATTGCGCCCACATCGTGGTCGCAATTAGCGCCAGAAGGATGAGCATTGCCAAGCGAGACATTGACACCTCCTTGTCGCTGATCAGTATACCTCTGGTGTGCAGCAGGTCAAGGCCGACGCGTGCAAAGTGCAAAGTGGGCGACAACCTGGTCGCTAGGGTCGTGGCGTTCCTCCTTTCGTTTCACAAGCCGTTGATTCCGTTAGGCGGCATGGAGGATGGGGGGTGCGTTGACGCCGCAGCAGCGCTTGTACCTCTTGCCGGAACCGCAGGGGCAGGGGGAGTTGCGGCCGACTTCTAAGGAACACGCGCACAACGGAGCCTGCTCCGCGGCCCTGTGCGCTTGTGGGAAAGGGGCGGGAGTAGAGTCGAGGAATGGCGCGGGTGCGCGAAGGTCCCGTTTCCATTCCCCGCTCATCGAACCGGACGGACCGATTTCCGGCATCCGGCTCTCCGACAGACTTCACGGGAGCGCCCACGCAGGCTCGCCCGACCGGGCGCAGCGGGGGACGCCGAGTGCTCCGAAGATGGTTTCCGTGGAGAACCGGCGGGTTCCGCGGACCCCGCTGGGCAAGTGGCGGCGGCGCAGAAAGGACCGCACCCGTTGCTCGACTCTACTCCCGACCCCTACCCCGAAGTCGGCCGCAACTCTCTCTGCCCCTGCGGTTCCACCAAAAAGTACAAGCGCTGCGGCGGCGTCGATGCTCCCCCCATCCTCCGCGCAGTCTAGATCCAGACTAGGATTGCAGCCTTCGCGCATCCCAGCCGGCCAGGTGGCGGAGGAGGCGTTGGATGTCGGCCTGACGGCCGTGGCCGGCGAAGAGGTTGCGGGTTTCGTGTGGGTCCTGGCGAAGGTCGTAGAGAGCGCCGTCGGGATTGGCGGCGAAGCGCGCGGGGTCGCGCGGGGCGGAGAAGAGGGAAAGTTTGAGGTGGCCGTCGCGGATCATCACCTGGCGGTCCTGATCGCGCCAGCCCTGGTAGCCGAAGGCGATCTCGCTCACCACGGGGCGGCGCGGCGGTTCCGTTCCTTTGCGCAGCGATGGGGCGAGGCTTGTACCCTCGACGTTGCCGCTGGGGAGTCCAGCCAAGTCGAGGAGCGTGGGTAGCAGGCCGAGCGTGCTGACCGGAGTCTGTAAGCGTGCGCCCCGGCGGACCAGGCCGGGCGCGTGGAAGATGTAGGGGACGGTGGCGACCTGCTCGTAGAAGGTCTGCTTTTGGAGCAGGCCATGGTCGCCGAGATGGGTGCCGTGGTCGGCGGTCATCACGACAATCGTGTTGTCGAGGAGGCCGCGGGTGCGCATCCAGTCGAGGAGGCGGCCGCACATGGCGTCGGCGAAGGCGCAGCGTGCGTAGTAGTAGTGCTGTGCTTTGCGGAGTTGGTCAGCCGTCAGGGCATCGCTCCCTTCGAAACTGCGGAGCAGGACGCGTTCGCGCTCGGGTTGCCGGTCGAGTTCCTGCTGCGTGGGGGAGGGAATCCGGATGCGGTTGGGGTCCACCTGGGCGAGATACTTTGCGGGCACGACGACGGGGGTGTGCGGAGCATTGAGCGAGAGCCGGAGCAGGAAGGGTTTCGCGGGGTCGCGGCCGTCGAGCCATTGAGTGGCCAGGGAGACGTTGCGGGCTTCGGCGGTCTCGTCTTCGGAGGCGGGGAACTGGCCGCCGAGAATCCAGCGGCGCTGGATCTTCTGCTTGGGCAGCACCGGATATTGAACGACGTCGTGCTGCGCAGGGTCGTAGCCTTTGCCGTAACGGGCGGGGTCGACGATGCCATCGGTAGGGCGGCCGCCTTCGGTTTGAAAGGCCTGGCGCGCGCCCGCGAAGAAGTAATGCTTTTTGCCGAAGGAGGCGGTCTGGTAGCCGGCGTCTTCGAAGCGCCAAGTGAGGAAGCGGGTTTCGGGGGAGAGCTTCGCCTCGTTGTGGAGAACGCCGGTGGTGGACGCGGAATTGCCAGTCAGCAGTGACGAGCGGCAGGGAACGCAAACCGGCGAAGGCGTGTAGGCGCTGAGAAAGAGAGTGCCTCCGGCAGCGAGGTTGTCCAGATGCGGCGAACGGCCCCACGGGCTGCCGTAGCAGCCGAGGGAGTCGGGACGGTGCTCGTCGGTCATGAGCCAGAGCACGTTGGGTCGCTGGCCCGCCGCGCGCAAGATGGCGGGTGCGGTAGAGAGCAGGAACTCGCGTCTGCGCAGCATGGCCGGTCAGCGTTCGGCGGCGACGACGCGGACGGGTCCGAAGAGGCCCGACTCGAGCGGTTCGAGTTGCGCCCAGGGTTTGCCGCCGGACACGGTGACGTTGGTCCGGGTGGTGCGCTGGCCTGGGGGGAGTTTGGCATCGCCGATGAGGCGGTTGTACCAGGTATTGGTCACCTCAACGATCAGTTCGTTGTCGCCGTCTTTGAGGGCGCTGGTGGCGTCGACGGAGAAGGGCGAGGTCCAGGTGATGCCGAGCGATTTGCCGTTGAGCCAGACTTCGCCGATGGTCCAGAGGCGGCCGAGGTCGATGTGGGCGGCCAGGTTGTCGCGACGCCAGTTGGGGGGCATGCGGAAGGTGGTCTTGTAGCGGGCGGTGCCGGCGAAGTGTTTCAATGCGGCGTTGCTGTGCGTCGTCCAGGAAGCGAGTTGCGGGAAGGCGACGCCTTGGGGTCCGTTCTCGAAGTCGGCAGTCCACGGTCCGTTGACACTGATGGGCGAAGGGAGCGCGGCGGGACGTTTGGGGGCGGAGGCGGCGGACGACGCAGGACGGCGGAAGACGACGAACGACGAACCGTTGGCGGGCAGATTGAGCGTCACCTCCATACGGTCGGAGGCGCGACGCCATCCAGCGGCGGTACGCATGGAACCGCTTACCGGATCCCAGAGTTCGGGCTCGCGGTTGGCGACGCGGAAGCTGGCCTGGGCTGACGTTGGACTGTCGCTGGTGTTGCGGACGAAGTAGATGTCGGCCGAACCGTCGCGGCGGTGAATGAAGTCGAGCGATGGCGGCGCGGTGAAGTCGGGAGCAATGCCCATACCGGTGAGGACTTCGCGTTCAGTCCTGCCCCAGACCACGCGGCCTTTGCCGTGGGTACGCGAGGTTTTCGATTTGCCGTCGAGGTCGCCCCAGAGGCGCGCAGCGATGTCGCGGACCTGCTGGTCGCTGGCGGGATAGTTTTCGAGACCCACGGCGCGTAGCGCTTTGGGACCAATTACGGTGCCGCCTTCGAGCACGAGCTTCTCGATTTTGGCGAGCACCGACGGGTGGACGTCGCGGTCTTCGGGAAGAACCAGCACGGCGTAGTTGGTGCCATCAGGAAGCACGAAACGGCCGTCGCGTACCGACAGGCGATTGAGGATGACGTCGGAGTTTGTGTAGTCGTAGTCGTAACCGGGACCGAGGGAAGGCTTGGCGCGACGCGGTCCGATGAACTTGAAGCCGCCGTCGCCGTAGTAATAGAGCACGTCGGCGGTGAACAGGCCGCTTTGGAGGAGGAAGGACGAGCGGGACAAGTAGTCGATGAACGGTTTGATCTTGGGCCACCAGGTGACGTTGCGGTTGACGTGAGTGCCGGCGAGATAGACCCAGCCGGGCTTGCCGGCTTCGGGGGGACCGTGGGTCCAGGTGTGCCACACGATGTGATTGCCGCCTTCGCAGAAGACGCGGTCGGCGCTGGCCTTCAAGTCCTGCGGACCTTCGCGCCAGCCTTCGAAAGAAGTGAACGATTCCATGTGGACGCGGGGCTTGCCATAGATGTGGCCGGCGGAGGCGGTCTCTTTCACCACCCAGAGGCCGTCGGCGTTGGGGCGGAACGGCCAGAACTCGCCCTGGATTTCGTCGACGGCGGCGTTGGCCAAGAGGGAGTCGACAGGCACATTATGGACGGGCGGTCCGGGACCACCGGCTTCGGACTTGATGCCGAGCCCAGCCTGGTGGGACACATCGCGGGCGGCCTGATAGTAGGCGCTGATCAGGACATCGCTCAAGGTCTTGCGGTAGTCGAACAGGAAGCGGGCGGTGGTATCGTCGTCGACAACGCGGGCGCCGAAGACGGCCGGAAGGTAGGGCGTCATGTCGTAGCCGCGGAGGCGCTTGAAGTCGGCAATGAATCCGGGGGACCAGACGGGTCCGACGACCTCGTAACTGGCGAGGTAGAAGTTCGACAGGCCGCTGGAACGGACATCGCCGAAGGTTTCTTTGAGCTTGGCGACAACGTAGTCCATGTGGGCGCGGGTGGCTTCGGCGTTGAAATGGTCGGTGGCCCAGCCGTCGGAGTTGGGGCTGGGGACCTTGAGGCGCTCGCCCGTGTTCATCACGACATAGCGGAGGATGGTCCACTGTCCGGGCGGGGCGTTCCACTGGAGGCGGCCTTCGGAGTCGACAAAGCGGGTGACGTCGATGGCGTCCTGCGGCGAGGAGAGATGAAAGGGCGGCGCGCCGGCAGTGGCGAAGACCCCGCGAGGTCCGTTGGCTTCGTTGTCGTGCAGGTTGTCGCGATTCCATTCCGGACCGTAGCCGTAGGGCGCGGTGGAGCGGAGCACGGCCGCGCCGTTGCGCATGCGGTCGCCCTGATAGCCGAGGGCGACATTCACGCCTTTGTCGTTGAAGAGCCCGAACTCGCCGAGGGTCCAGCGGGGGCGTGTGTTGTCGTGGGCGCGGAGCAGGCGCAGGCGCACGTAGCGGCCACGGGTGCCCGCGGGAAGAGGGAAGCGTTTCGCACCGGCTTCGGGCGGCAGGGACCCGGTGAGCACTTCCCTGAAGTCGGCATCCTGGGTTCCCGTGCTCGAGACAGCGACGCTGAAGTCGCGGACGGGCGACATGGTGGCGGTGACGGGCGAGTTGCCGGGGTTGCCGTTGTCGAGGACAGCCTCCTTGAGGAGATGGTCGGCCGCGGGGTCGAGCTGGATGACGAACTCGTGGCCGGGTCCGCGCTTGTTGCTTAGGACGGCGATGACGGCGGCATCACGCCAAAAGGCTGGTTTGCCATCTTTCCCTTCGGGCGCGGCCGGCGGCTTGGGCGGGAACGGCAGCAGCACGCTGACGGCACGGCCACCGTCCACGGAGGTTTCGACCGGATACAGACCCATGCTGCCGTGCTTGGGCTCAATCCAGTGGCCGCCGAGGTCCCAACTGCTAACCACGGAGAAGTCGACCTGCAGACCGAGTTGTTTGGCGAGGTCGACCGACTCCTTGAACTGTTTGAGCCAGGGCGGGCTGAGGAATGCGGGACCCGCCGGGGGCACGGCGGACTTTTCGCCGCGCGCGCCCATGTCGAACAGCAGCACGCCGCCGAAGCCCGCGTCCTTCATGGCTTGCAGTTCTTCGCGGGCGGTCGCGGGGTTGACATGGCCGTTGAGCCAGAGCCAATAGGTATGCGGGCGGGCGGCATTGGGCGGATTGCGCCAGCCCTGTTCGAGCGCTTCGTTCGCGCCAAGCTGCCCCGCCAGCAACAGCACCGTCAGCAACAGTTTTCCACGCATGGCTTACTCCTTTTCCAGAATCGCGCACTCGATCCCGAGCGCCGCGGCGATGTGGCGGATCGAACTCGCATGGTGGCCCACACCGAGCGCGAAGTGGTGTGTGGGTCCTTCAGCCACCCAGCGTTTGAGGAAGGCGCGAATGTCGCGGCCAAAGAAACCGCGGGTGTTGGTGTTGCCGGTGGCCGGGATGAGTCCACGCGCGCTTTCGCCTTCGGCGACGACGAACTTGAATTTGCCGTCGGCCCTGGAGCCGATGCTGAGCATGGTGATGGGACCTTCCTTGATCCGGAACTCGACGCTGGCGCCGCTTCCGGGCTTGCCGTGATACTTGAGCAGCGAACGGAGGACGGGTTTGCCGTCGGCGATGTTAATGTGGTGCGGCCCGTCGTGGCCAACGAGTACAAAACCTTCCTTGAAATCGACCGGGTGGAATTCGGCGAAGCTGCCGCCGATGCCGAGGCGATCCATGAGGAGCATGGCAACGCAGGTCTTCAGGTCGGATTCGCCGCACATGGGGAAACCGGCGGCGGTGAGCAGCGAGTTGCCGACAATCAAGTTGGTGACGAGGTCGCGCAGGGGGCTGGCCGGCTCTCCTTCGTAGTAATAGGCGAGGCCGTCGAGTTCGTGGTGGGCAATGAAGCGGTCGAGCGTCACGGCCGCGAAGGCCGCTTTGTGCAGGTGCTCCCCCGTGAGCTTGGTGGTGACCGGATCGACACCGGGATCGGGCGTGTCGAAGAGGTTCAGGATCTCGGCGCATTTGGCTTCGATCTCCGGCGGCGTGACGTCGCGGCTCAACCG
>JAEUQD010000265.1 GCA_016789925.1 Bryobacterales bacterium
AGGCGGAACTGATCAGGATGATGCTGCCGGAGCGCTTGGGGATCATCACGCGCAACGCGTGTTTAACGGCCAGGAACGCACCGTCGAGGTTGACGGATAGAACGCGCCGCCAGTCGTCGAGTGCCATGTCGGGAAGGGGCGCGGCAAACGAAATACCGGCGCTATGAACGAGAATGTCGAGGCGCGGCATGTCGGAGAGAGTGCGCACCCAATCGGCTTCTTTTGTGACATCGAGGCTGGCTAAGTCGGTGGCGACGACGGTCGCGCCGCGGGCCTGAAGTTCGGCCGAGCAGGCCTGGCCGATACCGGACGCCGCGCCGGTGACGAGCGCCCACTTTCCGCTGCAATCCATCAGGCGGCAGCGCTGCGGCGCCGAACCAGGAACGTGTAGCAGCCAATGCCCAACAGCAGCCAGAGGCCGACGCCTTTGATGGGGGCATCGAAGGAACCGGTCTGTTGGATGAGCCAGCCGGTGAGCCAGGGCGATACGACGCCGGCAAGGTTGGCCGCCGTGTTCTGAATCGCCACCGGGAGCGCGCCGGGCATCAGCGTTTGCGTGAGCGCCCAGTAGTTGGCGGTGGCGAGGCCGAGGCCGCAGAGCGAAGCGACGGTGAAGAAGATCATGACATCTTTCGAGTCGGTGAAGACGCTGATGGTCTGGGTGGCGGCCATGACGAAGCCGGCGATGGTGAAGGCCTTGCGCACCTTGACGGCGTCGTAGCCCTTGGCGATGATCTTGTCGGCGGCCCACCCGGAAAGAGCAGCGACGACAGCCATGCCGCCAAACGAGACGCCGGAGAACCAGCCGGTTTCCGTCAGCGACATGCCATGCTTTTCCAGGAAGTAACGGGGCATCCACGTCATGCAGTAGTAGACAAAATACATGTAGCAGTAGGTGCCGCCAATGATGCCCCACATGACGGGGCTGGACAGGGCTTGTCCGAGCGTAACGGCACTGGCCGACTTCGCCGTGCCTGCGGGACGGCCCTGGGCAGCGGGGTCAGAGGGCTTGATCCAGATCATCCAGGGGACCAGCCAAAGGAGCGAACCGAGGCCCAGGATGAGGAACGCCGGCTGCCAGCCGTAGGCGTGGACGAGCCAGGCGGCCAGGGGAATGCCGACGGCGGGTCCGACTTTGGTGCCCGTCATGTAGAGGCCAACGGCTAAACCGCGCTTCTTCTCTTCAAAGTGGAGACTGATGTAGCGGAGGGAGCAGGAGGTCACCACCGACTCGCCGGTGCCCACAAGCAACCGGAACGCAATGAGCGACGCAAGCCCGGTCGTGAATGTGGTGGCGGCCGAGGCGATGCTCCAGAGCAGGAAGCCGTAGAAATAGAGCATGCGGACGCCATAGCGGTCCACGAGCATGCCGGCCGGAATCTGAAAGAGGGTATAGGTCCAGAAGAAGGCGGAAAGGGCCATCCCCTGCTGTTCTTTGGTGAGGGCGAGTGCCCCCTTGATCATTTCGGGCAAGGCGACGCTGAGGTTTACGCGGTCGACATAGCCGATCACCATGCCTAGCGACAGCAACCCGACCACCCACCAGCGCAATGGGCTGGCGGCGGCTGGCGTCTCCTGGTTTCCTGTTTTGACCGTAGGAACGGTAGTGCTCACGAAGTCCTCCCGCTGGCAGCCACGGTAAGGTCCTTACTTTGAATCGTGGGGCACCAGTACTGTTCTATATGTTCAATAACGAGTTCGGTTCCGCGCTGATGGCTGACCCAAGGGGCCTGGCGCGGGTCGTACATGGCGTCGGTCATGTCGCGCGCCAGCACGACGTTCTTGCCGAGGCGGACGAGTTGGCGGATTCCGAACGGGCGTCCGAGGACGCACATGTTGGTATGGACGCCCATCATGACGACGTTCCTGACGCCCTCCTGCTCGAAGAAATTGAAGATCTCTTCGCCGGAGTCGGAGATGACGTCGGGCTCCTTGATTTCGAGACCGGGATGCTGACGGTCGAACCGGCGGACGGCGGGTCCAACCACTTCGTCGTCACAAGGCGAGGTGGCATCGTCGATGGGTAATGGCGGCTCGCTGGCGAGGTCGAGATAGCACCAGCGGGCCAGGGGAATGGGTGGTTTCGAAGGGCGCGCCTGCTTGACGCGGCGGCGCTGCGGCGTGTCCTCGTACTTGTCCATGCAGCCCGACGGCGAGTGGACAATGTGGACGCCCAGGGCTCGAGCCTTGTTCATCATGGCGTTCATGGCCGGGACCATCTCAGTGACGCGGCGCGCGGAGTTCTGGCAATAGTGGCCGTTCCACATGTCGCAGACGATGATAGCGGTTTGAGGAGCGGACCATGTCTCGCCGCGCTCCGCCACCAAGCCCAGCTTGCGGGAACGCAGGCGGAGGTTCAGGTTCGCCGGCGAAGCGGCGGGAAACAGGGCGGCCGGCAGCGCAGCGCTGAGCCAGAGGCGGCGAGTCATGGATGGCATCT
>JAEUQD010000270.1 GCA_016789925.1 Bryobacterales bacterium
TGCCGGATCGATGGCCATGACGTCTTCGAAGTGGCCGTGCTTCGGACAATCCTTCACCATCAGGATCTTGCCGTCGCGCTCGATGATCTGGGCCTTGATTTCGCCCACCTTCTCGTCGAGCAGGATCTTGTAGTCGACTTCACCGTCGAGAATCTGCTTACGGGCCTGCTGAACGCACTTGGGACAGAGGGAATCGGTCGAACGCGGCCAGCCGAGGGGAGGCTTCGTCTTCTGCCACGACTTCAGGAGCGGTTTGTCAGACCACTTGGGCGTGAAGCTCGGATTCTGTTTGATCTGGTTCACCGTGTCGAACAGCGCCCAAGCGCCCTTCGCCGTCACGGTGAGGGCTTTCTCCACGTACTTAATCGGCTTATGCATTCTTCATCACTCCTCAGGGTCTCCCTGATTACAGGGAGGCTACACGATTCTCCGACGATGAGTTTAGCCAATATCCCGTAGGGACGACATCACAAACAATTAAAATGAAGCTTTCCGGGAGTGGGCGGCGCAAACCCGATATCGAATGGGAGCTATCTAGTTGCAAAGGCGACGATTGGACTCGGCAGACATCCGGCGTTGGGCAGCGGAATTAGGCTTTGCCTTGGCGGGTGTGGCTCGCGCCGTCTCTGTGCCCGAGACCGCTTGGTATCAACGGTGGGTTGAGGCCGGTTTCGCGGGCGAGATGAAGTACCTCACCGATCACCGCGCCGCAATTCGTAGTGATCCGAGACGACTCCTCCCCTCTGCCCAAACCATTGTTTGCCTGGGGATTCTCTACAATACTCCCGCGCCTCTGACCCTTCAGGATGGCGCCTACCGCGGCTGGATCTCCCGCTATGCCTGGGGCGACGATTACCACGACCTGATTCGCGCACGGCTGAGCCAACTCGCCGAACGGATGCGCGCCGCGTACGGCGATTTCGACTACCGGGTTTGCGTCGACACCGCGCCATTGCTGGAACGCTCCTACGCCCGGTTGGCTGGATTGGGTTGGATTGGGAAAAATACTTGTCTGATCAATCAGGGGCAGGGAAGTTGGTTCCTGCTAGGAGAAATCCTCACCTCGCTCGAGATCCAGCCTGACACGCCTCCACCCGACCGTTGTGGTACTTGTCAGCGATGTGTCTATTCCTGTCCTACACAGGCAATAGTACCTCGGGGTGATGGGTATTGGACGATTGACTCCCGGCGCTGTATCTCCTATCTTACCATCGAGTTGCGAAACGAAATCCCCCCTGCCCGCCGGCCCGCGATGGGCACCCATCTCTTCGGTTGCGACATCTGTCAGGACGTCTGTCCCTGGAATCGCCGGGCGCCGGACAGTGCGGAACCGGCTTTTGCCCCGCGCGAGGGATTGCTCGGCCCCGACCTCGAGGAAATGGCCCGACTCACACCGCAAGAGTTCCGCGTCCGTTTCGGCGGCACGCCGGTCGAACGTGCCCGGTACCGGGGTTTTCTGCGGAACGTCGCGATTGCGATGGGCAATGCCCGCCAGGAAAAATTCCGGCCGCTGCTCGTCCCCATGGCGCAATCCGAAGACGCGGTGGTGGCCGAAGCCGCCCACTGGGCACTGGCCCAACTCGACGCCGTGCGCTACCTTGACCAAGAGGAGACCAATGGATGAACGGGAAAGCGGTGCGGGTCGGTCTGATTCAGATGTCGTGTTCGACGAACCCCGAAGAGAACACCGAGAAAGCTGTCGCCCGCCTGCGGGAAGCCGCCCGGAGCGGCGCCCAAGTCGTTTGTTTGCAGGAGCTTTACCGGTCGCAGTACTTCTGCCGCGATGAGCATCCCGACCTCTTCGATCTGGCGGAAACCGTCCCCGGACCCTCCACCGAGGCATTCTCAACCATCGCGGCGGAAAATCGCATCGTGATCATTGTCCCGATCTTTGAAAAGCGCGCCCGCGGCCTCTACCACAACAGCGCGGTGGTGATCGACGCCGATGGCGCCACCCTGGGTATTTACCGCAAGATGCACATCCCGGACGATCCGCTGTTCTTCGAGAAGTTCTACTTCACACCGGGCGACCTCGGCTTCCGGAATTTCGACACCCGCTATGGGCGTATCGCCACCCTCATTTGCTGGGACCAGTGGTACCCGGAAGGCGCTCGTGTCGCTGCTCTCGGCGGCGCCGACATCGTCTTCTACCCCACCGCCATTGGCTGGCATCCGGCGGAAAAGGAACAGTACGGGGCTGCCCAACGCGACGCCTGGCAAACCATCCAACGTGCGCACGCGATTGCGAACGGCGTCTTTGTCGCCGCCGTTAACCGCGTGGGTTACGAAGGTCCGCCTTACACGGGCGGTCAGGAAAAGGCCGGCCTTGAATTCTGGGGTACGTCTTTCATCTGCGACCCCTTCGGCCAGGTGATGGCGCAGGCGTCCACGGCGGACGAGGAGATCCTGATCGCCGAATGCGATCCAGCCAAAGCAGAAGAGATCCGGCGGAACTGGCCGTTCCTGCGCGACCGCCGCATCGACGCCTACGCTCCGATTCTTCAACGGTGGATCGACTGATGCGGCTCGGTTTTCGGATGCCCGCCGAGTGGGAGCCGCACGAGGCCACGTGGCTCGCCTGGCCTCATGAAAAATCGGACTGGCCCGGCAAATTCGCTCCGATCCCCTGGGTGTATGGCGAGATTGTCCGGTATCTTTCCGCCGTCGAGATCGTACGGATTCTCGTGGCCAGCCGCGAAGCGCAAGCGCAGGCGGAAAGAGTCTTCCGCAAGGCAGGCGCGAACATGGCGGCGGTCGAGTTTTTCGTCTGTCCCACCGACCGGAGCTGGACGCGCGATTTCTGTCCCATCTTCGTCAAGAATGCGATCAACCAACTGGTGATCTCCAACTGGCGATTTAACGGCTGGGGCAAGTACCCGAACTGGAAGCGCGACAATGCCGTTCCGGGCTGGATCGCGCGGCGTCTCAAGATTGCCGAGGAGAAGATCGACGTCGTACTCGAAGGAGGCAGCATCGATGTGAACGGTGCGGGCGCCCTGCTCACAACCGAAGAATGCCTGCTCAGCCCCATCCAGGCCCGTAACCCAGGGATGTCGCGCGAAGACCTCGAAGCGTGCTTCGCCCGGTATCTGGGGGCTCGGAAAGTGCTTTGGCTCAATCGGGGCATTGCCGGCGACGACACCCATGGCCACGTGGACGACTTGGCACGCTTTGTGAATCCGACGACAGTAGTGACGGTCGTCGAAAAGGACCGCTACGACGACAACTACGAGCCTCTGCGCGAGAACCTCCGGCTCCTGCGCGGCATGACCGATCAGGACAACCAGCCCTTACGTGTTGTCACCCTGCCCATGCCGGTTTCGGTGGAGTTCAACGGGCAGCGCCTACCGGCCAGCTATGCCAATTTCTACATCGCCAACCGGCTGGTGCTCGTTCCGACTTTCAACGATCCGAACGACCGCATCGCCCTGAACACATTGGCGCGCCTGTTTCCCGGCCGCGTGGTGGCTGGGATTCATTGCACCGATCTGGTGCTGGGTCTCGGCACGCTGCACTGCATGACGCAACAGCAGCCTGCGGCAGGGTGGCATCCGCTCTGAGATTCCCATCCGCCTCCGTATCGGGCTCGGCAAGAGAGTACTTTGCCTGCCCGGCCGCCGCTACCGGATATCCTCCACCAGCATCAGGTCGGCGCTCGGCGGGGCCATTTCCGCATAAAGCAGCGTCTGACCGTCGGGAGACACGGCTGGCATCGATCGGATGCGCGCACGCTCGAACCGCAGGATCGTTCTGGTCGTGCCTGTCGCGAAGCTGAAAAACTGAAGAGTCGTTTGACCCACGGTGAACTCGCCCGGGAAGTAGAAGATCCCCTCCGGCCGTAGCGCGAAACTGCCGTAAAAGATTGACTCGAGAACCCTCGTCTCAGGGCCTCCGCCGGCGAGCGGCATTTTCCAAAGGCCGCCGGTGCCCCGGATTTTCGTGTAGTAAAGGTACTTTCGATCCGGAGACTCCTCGGCGAGTAACCCGCCATTCTTCGTCACTGGAAGCGCGGTGCCCCCCTCGGCCGGCATCTTCCACACTTCGTACCTGCCCCCCCGGTTCGATCCGAAGTAGATCCATTCGCCATCCTGGGACCAGCGTGGAACGACATCATCGGCTGGGCTGTTGGTCAACCTGCGCGGTACACCTCCCTCGGAGCTGATTGAATAGATCTCCGCCTGCCCTTCCGCCCGTGAATGAAATGCGATGCGCCGGCCATCAGGAGACCAATCCGTGCCATCCGTAACCGGACCGCCAAACGACGTCAAAGGCACGGCATTCGAGCCATCCCTGTCGCAGACCCAGATTTCGGAACTTCCTGAGCGCGCCGAAGAAAAAGCGATCTTCTTCCCGTCAGGCGAGAACTCAGCGCGACTTTCGCCACGGCTGGAAGAAATAAATGAGACGGGCGCAGCGGCCTTGGCCGCCGGATTCGGGACCCCAGCGCGCCAGATACCATAACGAGCTGCGGTGCCTCCGTGATACAGCGCGTAGGCGAGGCGGGCGCCACCCGGCGCACCGCGGGAAATGGCGGGGGAGGCAACACTTTGGCCAACCTCTGGCAGGTCCTTCGGTTTGCCCGGGGACGAAGATGAGACCATGCGCAGGATGTCCCGGGCATAGAGGATCCGGTGTCCGTCCGGCATCCACGCCGCACCTTGGATCGGCGCTTTGTGAAAAGTCAGCCGCACCGGTTCGCCTTTCGGTCTGAAGTCCTCCGAAAGGGCAAGCGCGTACAGGTCCGCACTGAGAGAACCCGGAAACCGCACGAACGCCAGCACTCTGCCGTCCGGTGACAATGCGGGCCGGCTGTCGCCCTGGGAATTCACTGGGGGAGTAAGCAGCCTCCGCTTGTCTCGCGTCACGACCGAGAGCAGAAACAGGCCAGTAGGCTCCCCAGGACTTCCTCGATCCACGATCACGAGCTGGCTGCTGTCCGGGGACCAGTCTAGCTGTGAATACTCCCATACGTCATTCACCCCCAGATTGATCTCGGCCAACTTGCGTTCCTGCCCTCCCAGCGCCGGAATCACGATCACAAGGGCTTTCTCGTTCGGCACCAAGCGCACGAACGCAATCGAACTGCCGTCCGGCGACCAGGCAGGGCTGACATCGCGCGCCGGGTCAGTCGTAAGCCGCATCGGTGTGCCACCCTTAACCAGCCTCAGGTAGATATCGAAGTTCTCCTCCCTCTCCCCGTTCCACGAGAACGCCACCTGGCTCCCATCCGGAGAAAACGTCGGGCAAGTTTCCATTCCCATGTATGCCGTGAGAGGCACAGCTCTCCAAGGCGCTGCCGGTGTCGAGCGCACGTAAAGCCAGGTAAAGGCAGTGGCGACAACTGCCAGTGCTGCGATTGCCCAGGCCAGTTTCCGGCGAAACCGCCGTGGCTGAGGCCCCGCATCCGCGAGCCTGCCGGAATTCAGTTCCTCGCTCAGTTCTTCCAGCGCCAGTTTGACGTCGTCCATGTGCTGGATACGCTGCGCCGGGTCCTTACGCAAGCATCGCTGGATGAGTTTCTCCAGATCCCTCGGGATATCCGCGGGCAGCGGTGCGGGCTCACTGTCGATGATCGCCAGCAGGGTGGACAGACTCGAATCGACCTGAAACGCCTGCCGTCCGGCGGCCATCTCGTATAGCGTCGAGCCGAACGAGAAGATGTCGCTCCGCGCATCCACCTCCTTGCCCTGCGCCTGTTCCGGCGACATGTACGCCACCGTGCCGAGGATCACGCCTTCGACGGTGGGAGTCGTAGTCCCCTCCTTGGACACATCCATTCGCTTGGCAAGACCGAAGTCCAGCACCTTCACATTGCCCTGATCGGAAATCATGATGTTGGAGGGCTTGATGTCCCGATGAACAATGCCCGCGGCATGGGCCGCCACCAGGGCCTCCGCGACTTGCGCCCCGTAGTTCAGCGTTTTCTCCAGCCGCAGACCCTTGCGCGGAATCAGACGGTCGAGATTTTTGCCCGCCGCGTACTCCATGGCGATGAAGTCAATGCCATCGGCTTGCTCAACGTCGTAAATGGTGACGATGCGGGGGTGATTCAACGCCGAGGCCGCCCTCGCCTCGCGAATCAAGCGGCGTTTGCTCACGGGATCGGAGAGACGCCAGGCAGGAAGTATCTTCGGGCCACGGAGCGTCGCAGCACGGTATCGTAGGCCTTGTAGACCGCCCCCATCCCGCCTTGGCCCGGTTTGGCCTCTACCCGGTAGCGCCCCAAGACTTGCCCGGCGCGCAGGTCCGGCATAGGCTCAGCCTCTACCGGACTTCCCAGCCCTGACTCCCCTCCCTGAGCCAGCAGGCTTTCCACCTCGCCCCGCAGCGATTGATCCGAACCACAGGCTTCATCCAGAAACCGTTGCCGTTCCTCCGGCGCTTTCTCCAGCGCTACACCGAGGACTTCCTTGACCCGGGCCCACCGGTTCGGAGTCATTCGACTTCCTTTCTCGATAACTCCCGCTTCAGCCAGGCCCTGGCGGTGGCCCAGTCCCGCTTTACCGTCCGGATGGATACGCTCAACACTTCCGCGATCTCTTCCTCCGAGAGTCCCCCGAAGTAGCGCATCTCCACCAGGCGGCTCTGCCGTGGATCGAGTTCACTCAGCCGCCCGAGGGCCTCGTCCACCGCCAGGACCTCTTCGAAGCTCACCTCAGCCGCCCGCTCGAAGTGAACGTCCCTCGCCCCCTCGGCCGGACTCCGCTTGCCGGCCCTCCGTTCCAGAGCATAGTTCACCAGGATGCGCCGCATCATCTGCGCCGCCACGCCAATGAAGTGGGCGCGGTTCTGCCAGTCCGCGCGGTTCTGCCCCAGCATCCGTAAATACACCTCGTGAACCAGCGCGGTGGGTTGCAGTGTGTGACCGATGCGCTCGTTCCGAAGGTAGTGCCCGGCCAGATGGCGGAGTTCGGTGTAGACCAGGGGGATTAGTTTGGCCAGGGCGTCCTGATTCCCGCCCTTGATCTGGACGAGTAACTGGCTCACTTCCCCGGGTGAAGTCGCCGCCGCCACTCTGACCTCCTCAGATTCCAGATGTGGAAACCGGCCTTCCGCTGGTCTCGACCTTCGACCACATTCTAGTCCCTCTATTCCGCCAATGCACGGGGTTTTATTTGAAACATTCCTGGCCCTTTTCCCCTGTCCTTCCTGCGTTACGGGTGAGCGCGACCGTGCTCGGCAGCGAGGACCACCATGAGACGTTGGAACTTACTCCTGATCGCATTTGCTTCCGCCAGTGCCGGCCAGCAATACACTGTCGTCGTGGGCGACTATTCCCACATCGGCGGCAGCACGGTGGAGAAAGCCGTGATGCTGGCGGACCAGATTCTGGAAAGGGCGGGCGTTCCCGTCCGGTGGGTGGTTTGTCCCGTGGTGCAGATCGAGGACCGGTTCGCGGCCAACTGCCCGGAGATGGTCCAGTTACCCGACGCGTTCCTAAAGATCGTGCCGCAGGACGCCGGCCATCTCAAGGAGCGGACCGCGATGGGTCTGGCGCTGCCCGATGCCGATTCGATGCAACCCAACAGCGCCTATGTGTTCTATGTTCGGGTGCGGCAGGCAGCCCAAGCGCTCGATTGTGCGCCTTACATGGTTCTCGGGCACGCCATGGCCCACGAAATCGGACACTTGTTGGGCAGCAAGCACTCGAAACGTGGAGTCATGCAACCCGATTGGAAGAACTCAATCATCGGTGAGATGAGCCGTGGCTTACTCAACTTCAGCCCGGAGCAAGCTGAGATTATGCGCGGCGCCGTGGAGAAGCGCGCCGAACGACGTTAGTAGCCGCCACATTTCCCATTCTCCAGATTTTCGCCTGAACGAAAATTTCCCGTTCACGCACAATTCAAATTTATTTTTCCCATCTTTTGATCGGTTTACAAAAACCCACCCGGCAGCTCTTTCGCCCCGCCCTTCATCCTGGGCTCGGTATGAGCACTTTTACCTGTTTCTCCCCCTCCTCGAAATCGACAAATTTCGACACCAATTTAACGTCGATCCAGTCCGCCGCTGCCATTGCGCTCGGATTCGGACTTAGCGCCTCCGCCGTTGCCGCGAAGTTCAACCTCCACCGTTCCACTATCCATAACTGGTTCAAGATTCCTGCCTTCGTCGCATCCGCCCAAACCTGCCGGACCGAATTCGAGAACCAGTTCCGCAACCACCTCGCCATGCTCACCCGCCTCGCCCTCAACAACATCCGGGAGATTCTCACCAATCCCGACGCTTCGCCCTCCGTTCGCCTCAAAGCCGCCCTCGCCGTCCTCAAACAGGACTGGAAGCTCCC
>JAEUQD010000281.1 GCA_016789925.1 Bryobacterales bacterium
TTCGCGCACGACAACAATACGCTGTATCGGAATCTTGGCAGCGAGGGCTTCGAGGATGTGAGTGAAGGGGCGGGTCTCAAGGCGCGAACGTTCGAACGCCTGGGTTGGGGTGTGGCGTTTCTTGATGCGGATCGGGATGGACTCCAGGATCTCTTCTTCGCTAACGGGCACATCTATCCTCAGGTCGATGAATTCCCGCAGTTAAAGGAGAGTTACCGCCAGCGCAACCAGTTACTGCTGAACCGCGGCGGGCATTTCATCGATGTTTCGGAGGCCGCCGGAAACGGACTGAGAAGGCTGAAGTCGCATCGCGGGCTGGCAGTTGGAGACCTGGACAACGACGGCCGGCAGGACATCGTGATCACGAGCATGGATGACACACCGACTGTGCTGCGGAACCGGACGGAAACGGGGAACCACTGGGTGAGCTTCCAACTGGTGTGCAAACGCCCGAACGCCTTTTGCATCGGGGCATCCGTCAGGATCGACGCGGGAGGGAAGAAGCAGATTCAGGAGATTCGCTCCGGCGGCAGCTATGTATCGCAGAGCGACCTGCGGTTGAACTTTGGACTGGGAACGCATTCCGGAAAGATTGACGTCGAAGTGATTCTGCCCGGCGGGGCGGTTCGTAGGTGGCGCGGCCTGGACACCGATCGGTTCGTCGTGCTGCGGCTGGACCGCTAGCGGGGCTCGGGGTGTCCGCGCAGGGTTGTGAATGCGCGGTAGATCTGTTCGGCGAGCATCGCGCGCGCGAGTTCATGGGGGAAGGTCATGGGAGAGAGCGACAGCAACAGATCCCCGCGCGGCTTCCAGCGGGGCGGCAGGCCGTCGGCGCCACCGATGACAAATACCAAATCGCGGCCTTCCATCTCCATCCTCTCGACCAAAGCGGTAAATTGGGCGGAATCCCAGCGTTTGCCGGCGGGATCGAGCAGCACCTTGAAGGCCGAGGCTGCTTTGTCCCACCAGTCGTCGCGCCCATCCGGGATTTCACGCATCTCGCATTTGCCGTAACGGGAGGACCGTTTGATGAACTCTTCAGCAAATGCATTGAGGTGCGCGTCGCGGGGCTTGCCGATAAAAAGGACTGAGACCTTCACCACAAACAGACTAACAGCGTGTGGCACACTGAGCCTATGCGGACTGGGCCACTGGAGTCGCTGGAGCAATGGGACGATTTCGTCAAAGACCGTTACCGGACCGACCGTAAGGAGGAGGAGTTTCGGGTTTTTGACGAGTCGTCGCCGCAGGTGGTGAAGGATTTCTACCGGCAGAACCACGCTCTTCAGACGCGCGAGTTCGTCCAGCGGAAGAAGCGCGAATACACGCCCTTGAACAAGGCGAGGATGGGCGTCTGGGAGGCGATGGACAAGCTTCAGGCGCTGGTGGACGATTCAGACCCCGACACAGACCTGTCGCAGATGGAGCATAACTTGCAAACCGCCGAGGCCGTGCGCCAGGCGGGCTATCCGCGCTGGATGATTCTCACGGGGTTTATTCACGATCTGGGCAAAGTACTGTGCCTTTTTGGCGAGCCGCAGTGGGCCGTTGTGGGGGATACGTTTCCAACCGGCTGCGCGTGGTCGGACAAGATTGTCTTTCCCGCTTACTTCTACGACAATGCCGACAGCGGGATTGCCGAATATCAAACCCTCTATGGCGCCTACGCGCCTCAGTGCGGCCTCGACCACGTGGACATGTCATGGGGACATGACGAGTATCTGTACTGGGTGGTGCGCGATTATCTGCCGGAAGAAGCGCTCTACATCATCCGCTACCATTCCTTCTACGCCCAGCACCGCGAACGCGCCTACGGTCACCTGATGAGCGCGCACGACGAGCGGATGTTTGACTGGGTGCGGCGTTTCAACCCGTTCGACCTCTACTCGAAGAGCCACGAACGCCCGCAATTAGCCACGCTGAAGCCGTTCTATGAAGACCTCGTCTCGGAGTTCCTGCCGGCGCAGTTGCGCTGGTAATCAGGGCGCTTCGGGCGGGCGCTGGATCCACACCAGCAAGGGGCGACCACAGACGAACTCGGTAGGATTGGCCGCGCCCGCGCCACACAAACGGACTTCGGTCGACATGGTGGGCAAATCGTCGGGAATGGGAAAGTTCACCTGTTGGATGCCGTTGAGGCCGGGGGCGGGTCCGGCGTAAGCGGGAGCATCGATTTCGCGGTCATGAATCCGCGCGATGATCCGGCCCAGGTTCGGATGCGGAAGCCCGGTCGCGTAGACCTGGAGATAGCGGCCCGTGGTTTCGGGCAAGGCCTGGCTGTTGGGCTGGCCGTCCTGGTTGAGTGCGCCGCCGGGGAAGATGCGGGGGGCGGCGGAGGCGAGCGTGATCGTCGTGGGCGACGACGGAGTGTTGTCGCGCGTGATCTGCAACTGGGCGTGCGTGCGCCGCCCGAGTTCCACAGGCACAACCACGGTGAGCGACTCCTCCGTAGCGCCAACCTGCCGCTGGACGATGAGCGCTTCCATTCCGTCGAAGGCCACCCGAATCGTTTCTCCGATGAGATGGCGTCCGGTGATCGTGGCCAGCGAACCAGGGACGAATGAGGGCAGGCCTGTGATCACGGGCGTCTCGGGGACAGGGTCGGTGACCGTGAGCATAACAGGGAACGTGCGTACTCCGGCGACCGGACCGGCGTCGATCGTCAGCACGGCTTCGTAGACACCACGCGCCAGCTTTTCGGGCATGGCGGAGAGGTTCACGGAGGCGTTGTTGACTCCCGTTTCCGGGAAGATCTTGAGCCAGCCGGTACCTGTGATGTAGCGAATGCTGGCGGTCCACACCATCGCGCCGCCGCTTTCGTTGAGGATTCGGATGAATTTCTGATAGAAGCCGATGCGGCCCTGGGGAGCGGAGAAGGTGAGCGCCGGGGTGTCCACCACCAGGCGCGGGAAGTAGCGGGCATTGCAGTCGCGCAACACCGTACAGTCGATCGGAGGTACCACGTCGCGGAAGCGCAGAATCGGCAGCGATGGCGAGGCGGCGGCCAGGTTGGAGATGGGCGCAAAGCTGATGCGCGCGCTGGCCACGGTTTCCGGCGAATTCGGCGGCAGGGAGACAAAGGTCGGGATCTGGGCGCTTTCGAGCGCACGGGAATTCGAGTCCACGACTTCATAGACGGCCCAGCCCTGTCCACCCTGGAGCCTCACTTCACTTACGGACCAGAACCAGGTTGGTTGGGTAACGCTCAGGGGATTGAACTGCGGGCCATCGCCGGCGCCGTTCATATCGGCGTTCGGGACGCGCGCCAGGAGGAGGGAACCTTCGAGGTTTGGCCCGTAGACCCCTCCGCTGGTGGTGAGTCCGAGGTCGCCGGCCGAAGTGGGCGTGATCGCACTCGATCCCGCGATGACATCGGGGACAAAAACGCGTGCGTTGGGAGGCATGCCGGAGTAGCGCACCATAACGCGGACTCCGTTCTGCATACCGGGGCCGCGACGGTCGAACACACCCGGAGCCCCTTCGGTGACGCGAATCGAGGAATAGGCGGTGCCGGCGGAGATGAGTTGGAAGAATGTCAGTTCCTCGGGCAACTCGGAGCCGCGGCACAGGATGCGGGCAACGGACGTGCTGGCGTACAATCCCCGCCGCGGCACCGCGACGGTAAGAGGATTGTTGCGGATGCCGATGCCGGTTTGGCCGCTCGTGGAAATGAGCGCGGAGACGGAGCTGTTTTCGAGGTTGATGTCGGAAGCGACGCGGATGTTATGGATGCGCAGGATGGCGAAACCGCTCGGCGGCATCACAAAGTTGAAATTCGGGAAGATGACGCTGCTGCGGCTGAGTAGGAGGGCGGATGTCAGCAGCGGCGCCTCGATGCCCGGTGTCGTCTCCAGCGTCATTTGGACATCGATGTTGTCGCCGGTGAGGCGGTTGGTCACCGGGCTCGACAGAAAGATGTTCATCGATCCCGACACGGTGAGGTTGGGCGGGCCCGTACAGTTCAACGCGATGACGCCCGTCAGTTCGGTCAAACCCTCCGAGCGGATCTGGAGCGGTTCCGCGGTTCCGTCGCAGACCATCTGGGGTTGTAGTTGCGCAAAGGCAGGCCAGACAGACAGCACGCAGAGCAACCACCGCATGCCTTAATTCTAGCTGTTAGGCGCGGATGGTCATGGCGCCCTGGCGGGCCAGCGCGAGGACGCTGCGGCCGAGAGAGGCGAAACGGCTATCGTTGGTCAGGCCCTGGACCCAACGGACATAAATCTGTTGAAGAATGACAGCCAATTTGAAAAGTCCATACGCGTAGTAATACTCCCAGTGGGGCACACGGCGGCCGCTCCGCTGCTCGTACGCCGCCACGAAGTCTTCGCGCCGGAAAAAGCCGTTATGGGAGGTAGGGGAGAAGCCGGCCGCGAGGAGTTCCTCGTCGTCTGACGGCTCGACCCAGTAGGCGAGCGCGGTACCGAGATCCATGAGGGGATCGCCGACGGTAGCCATTTCCCAATCGAGCAGAGCGGCGATGGCGGGGGTTCGGACGGTGGTGTCGAGCAGGAGGTTATCCAACTTGTAGTCGTTGTGAATGAGGGCTGCGCCGCTTTCGGCAGGCTGGTGCTCGGCCAGCCAGGCGGCCAGGGAATCCATTTCCGGTACAGGCTGTGTCTGGGAGGCTTGCCAGCGCCGAACCCAGCCCTCGATCTGACGGCTTACATAGCCTTGCGGCTTGCCCAGGGCGGCGAGGCCGGTGGTTTGCAGTTCGAGTGCATGCAGGTCGGCCAGGTTGTCGACCAGTGCCCGTGACAGGTCGCGGCAACGCTTGGGGGAGGTGGCGTAGGCGTCGGGTAACTGCTTCCGGATGACCAGGCCGTGCCGGCGCTCCATGAGATAGAACGGCGCGCCGAGCACGGACTCGTCCTCACAGTACAGCAGCGGTTTGGGCGCGGGCGGATAGATTTTGTGGAGCGGGAGCAGCACACGGTACTCGCGCCCCATGTCGTGAGCGGACTTGACGCGGGAACCGAACGGGGGGCGCCTTAGCACCCACTCGGATTCGCCCATCCGCACCAGATAAGTGAGGTTGCTGTGCCCGGCGGGGAATTGTTCGATTTCGACGTAAGGAACGCCCAGGTACTCGGCGAGCCGCCCGGCATTCAATTCCTCACCGGGCCGCGGAGGATTTGTCGAGTTGAAGTCGCGCGGCATAAGGTATCAACGGTAGGTCAGCAGATCGGAGTTGCGCAGGTGGGGTGTTGTATTGAACGTGGATAGAGAGAAGCGGCCTGTTGTAAAAAAGAATTCGGAGAACGAGGCGTTACGGGGCGACCAGGTCAGGTTGAGCGTGGCGGAGTGGCTGAGATCGAGGGCGGCGCGGGCCGTGGCGGCCATCGGGCCCGCCGATGTGAAGACAGCGACTGAGGACGACGGCGGAGCCGTGTCGATCACGCGAAGCACGGCGTTCGCGACGCGGCTGCAGAATGCGGGCCAGGTGGGAAAACTGTCATCGGCCACCTCGCCATCCAGCCACCGCTCGGATACTTCGCGCAGCACTCTGTCGAACAGCCGGCGCTTCTTTTCCATCTCGGTGGCCGTCTGAAACTCCTCGACCAGTTGGGCCATATGGGGATGCCGGTCCATCAGCACGGGGAGAAAGGTGCGCACTACCTTCTCGGCGGGAAATTCGTCGAGGTCGGGCTCGGCAATGGGTTCCGGCCAGGACAAACCGGCCGATCGAAAGACGTCGCCGATAATCTCACCCGTGCGAATCTGCCGTTCGGCCGGGCCGTAGTAGACGTGGGTGAACTGCAGGCCATGGGAGACCCAATACTCGCCCAACAGCCTTGCCTGCCGTTCGCCCAATGGCGACAGCTTATCGTAGTTCTCAGCCAGAAAAGAAGCTTGGCCATGCCGGACGACCATCAATACGCTCATCAGAGGGAACCCCCAGTGTAGCGCCCCGTCGCCGGGGTACACTGGTCCGGAAGTGTCTGCAACTGAAACGACGGAGAAAAGCAGGAACGCGGTTCACCGGCCCTGCCCGAAGTGCGGCGCCAACCGCGTCCACCGTTCGCAAACGCGGAACGCCGCCGAGAAACTGCTCCGGTTGACCGGGTTCCGCGCGCTACGGTGCCATGATTGCCAGTTCCGCTTCTTTCGCATGGGCAATTCGGTTCTATCGCCCAAAGACGCGGAGAGGATGGTGCGGCGGCTGCTGATGTGGGGCGCCGCCGGCGTCGGTGTCATTGTCTGCGCCATGATCGTTCGGATGCTGATTATGGGCATGGCCGATCCGGGCCCGTCCGGCTAGACGTTGGCGGCGTCGGCCAGGCGGTAGTAGAGGAAGTCGCTGAAGCCTGGTTGCTGGCGCAGTTTCGCGAACAACTGGAGGTGGTTGGTTTGTCCGGGATCGAGCAATTCTCCCAGGTGGATAATCAACCCTCCCAAACTCGCAAGCGGATTACCGAGATCGATATCGATGTCGGCGTAGAGCGTATCGTCGTCGCTCGGCTGGCGTGGCAGCGCCAGGCACAACTGGAGTGAATTGAACTCACCGAGCCGGAAGCTTTCGAGCCGGAAGTCCTCCGGACGCCGTCCGGGAATGCGGGCAAGCATACGGGCATGGATTCCCGCCGTGGGCGTTCCCTCTTTGTGCAGGTTGGGCGCCTGAAGCAGCCGTTGTAGAAAATCGCCACTCAGCCCGGCATAGATGCGGTCGACGTCGGCGAAGAAGACGTTCCTGACACCTGCGCACAACGGCTCCTGCGCACTCGGTGTGCAGCGTAGCGCGGCCAGGATATTCAACAGACAGGCCTTCCGGTGGATACGCGGGCCGGTCGACTTCAGCCAGTCCAGCGCGGGCTGACCGTCAAGCACCGACTCGGGGGCGTCCAGCACGCGGGCCGTGACGTCGGTCGGAGGAATCATGTCGGCGGCGAATTCGAAACGCTGTTTGTCGGGCGACACCGCAACCGCCATGAAGCCGTTCCCGTTTTTGGGTACGTCGATTTCAACCTGGTTCTGCTTCAGACGAACACCCTTAAGGTCGATGCTGACTTTGTACCGGCCCGCCGGCAGGCCGAAGTCCTTCACCCCGGTGACGCGGAGCGAGCCATTCACCAGCGCTACATTGAACAGGTAGCGCGGCTTCTGCCAGTCCATGCGCTGGCGCACAGTGTCCATCGCGAACGCCGTAACAGGGCTCGCTGGAACGATGCCAATGGCCATCGTGAGTGGCCATGCGCTCGATTCGCTTCCCAGTACTATTCCGTCTTGAGCGTTAAAGCTGCTGACCGGAATTTTTGCTCCGTCTTTCCGGAATTCGACAGTAATCGATTCGTTCATTGCTTGCTCCTCCTCTGAGTGTCTAGCCGCCCGCGCCGGCGGCTTCTTCCTTGAGTTCTCCCAACAGCATTCGTCCCGTGGCGTGGCTGAGCAGGATCGCGCCGATCTTCCCCGCCTCTCCCGATGCCACGTGGACCATCAGTAATCCGAGCGGATCGCCAAAATGCTCGCCGGTGTTGGCAACGGCGTCGCTAAGCTTCTGACGCAAGAGCTTGCGCGCGGCTTCAAAGCGCAGGTCGGTAGACTCGACCTTCTCGTCGTCGCCGAGCAGGTTCCGCACTTCCAGCGCAGCTTGGGCAGCCGCGTGCATGGCCTTAGCCCAGTCGAGGATCGCGAAGAAGTCGCTCGTCGCCGTTGCCAGCGGCAGATTGCCGGGAACGGAAGTGGCGCCGATACCGAAGAGGTCGTGCAGGTTTGCCGTACCCGCCACCTTCATCTTTTCCCAGAGCGTGTTGCCAGCCAGGGAGAATTCGGCAAACCGGCGGCTCAACTGGCGGTTCTCGTCGCCGGCGATCAATGCGCCTAAAGCGCTTCGTCCGGCATCTTCGAACCTGGCTTGGGATCGCGTCGACCCGCCGTCGAAGAACAGCCCCTCGATGGCAGCGTTGTCATAGGCGGCTTCGACATACATCGTAGTGCGGCCAAAGCTTTTGTCCGTTTCGAGGAGTTCAGCTACTTTTGCAGGCGTAACCAGGCCGAGCGCCTGCAGGGCCTGCAAATTGTCGCGCATTTCCGAGCGGCTAGTCTTGTTGTCGATCTCGAAATACGTGTGGCGAGCCTTGAGCTTGGGTGGAAGAATGGTGAGTCCGCTGGCTTTGTAGGCCGCCTGGATCAGAAAACTTTCGCTCATCAGCCGGCGGAGGCGGTTGCCGTCGCCGCCGAGGTTCACCAGCAAAGCCTCCGTGCGCGCCACCGACGAAGTGTCGGTAATGAGCGTGACCTGGTCTTTGCCGTCGAACTGAATGTCGGACGCCATCACCAGGCGCGTGGACGAGGTGAAATTGGCCAGGCCGAGTAGATTGATGTCGAGCTTGGCGGACCGCGACTCGGTTTCCGCCAGCGCCGAACTGACTCGTCGCACCCCCGGCGGATTGGCCAGCAACTCCCTGAAGTCCCCTTTGAGCGCTGTGCCGACCGCTTGATCGGCTGCCGGCGACACCACCCGCGGGTCGACCGAATAAGTCCAGACCGGTTCGCGCGCTGTCATCTTGCTGAGCGCGATGCGGGCCGACGCCTCAAACTTCGTGTTCACCGCCTTCCGCAACTGCTCTTCCATCTTTTCGATGCGGCGCTCTTTGCGGAATTCGTCGGCTTCGTCCGGCAGCGCGGCGAACAATTCCTCACGGTTCACAACCGGCTGGCCGATCGAGAAAGCGCGGATAAATTGCTCGGTGAGTTCAAACGAGCCGGCGCGAACCGGCAGGGCAGCGCGCCCCGTTATCGAAAGCGAAGTGGTTTTGGAGGCACTGTTGTAGAGGCCCACCTCGACTTCGCCTTGGTCCAGTTTGCGAAGCCGTACCTGGTAGCCACCTTCCAAAGTGAGCGATGGGGCGATGGAAAGCGACAAGCCGGGTTTCACGGTCAGGTTCTGGCCGCCGGGAATGCTCACGTTCGCCAGGGCGGTCACCGGCATCGAAAGAGAAAATGAGGCGCTGGTGGTCACCGAGCCGCTGCCGGCAAAGACCAGAACGACGTCATCGCGCAGTTGTTCCAGTTCACGACGGGTTGCCGGAACGAAGAAGCCGTGCAGCATTTCGCCCAACGCCTGGCCAAGCAGCGCATCGCTCGAAAACCGCCGGTAGATCTTCCATTCGTGCGAAAGCCCTTTGCTGAATCCGAATGACAGCGGACCCGCATCGAGATTGACGCCCGGCTCGATGGAGGCGGAGAACGAAAAGGCCAGGTACGTTTCGCCCTCGTCAAGCGTGATCGTCTCGAATGGATCGCCTTCCTCGAGGGCTCTCCCGCGGTCCCGGATGATCGAGAGTCGAGCGGTCGAGTTGGCGGCGATGTTGAGTCCAAGGTCGCCGCGCAGCGGCACGTCGTGGGTAAACTTCAGCCCGGCGTTGAATGCGGACCGGGGCACGGCAGCCAGCGTGAGCGGCGCGAATTGTTGAAAGCTGGGCAGGAGCGTGGCCAGACTCGCGCCAGGCGCGAGCGAACCATCGAATTCGAGCCCAAGACCCGAAGCCAGGGGAATGGTAGGCACGGGAAGAAGTATATAGCAGAAAAGGGCGGGTCTGCGGATTTTCCACTTACACTGGAAAGAGATGCCTGCGCAACCGGCAAACTCCACCCGAGTCCTGATCGTGGATGATGAAGAGAATCAGCGCCTCGGCTTGGCAAGCATGATCTCCTCCTGGGGCTTCCGTACCGACACGGCCGCCGACGGGATCGAAGCGCTGGAGAAATGGCGGGAGTACGACCCGCATGTCCTGTTAACGGACATGATGATGCCGCGCATGGATGGGGCGGAACTGCTGCGAAGGCTGAATGCGCAGGGTTCGCAGGCTCCAGCCATTGTCATCACCGCGTTCGGCAATATTGAAACGGCCCTCACCACCATGCATGAGCTGGGCGCGTTCTGGTTCCTGGAGAAGCCGATTCAACCGCCCGTGCTGCGGTTTCTGCTGGAGCGCGCGGCCGCGCAATCGATGCTGAGCGCGGAAACCGAACGGTTGCAGCGGCAACTCTCCTATCAGGGCGTCCTTGGTGATCTCGTAGGGAACTCCGAGCCGATGCAGCAGATCTTCTCGCTGCTGCGCCAGGTGGCGCCCACCAAGGCAGCCGTCTTGGTGACCGGAGAGAGCGGCACGGGAAAGGAGATGGTCGCCCGCGCTATCCATCGCCTGAGCCCCCGCCATGCCGGACCGTTTGTCGCGATCAATTGCGCGGCGCTTCCGGAAACGTTGATGGAAAGCGAGTTATTCGGGCACGAAAAAGGCGCGTTCACCGGCGCCGTCGAGCGGCGGGCCGGATGCTTTGAACTGGCCCAGGGTGGCACGCTGCTGTTGGACGAGTTGGCGGAAATGCCGATTGGCACACAGGCCAAACTGCTACGCGTGCTCGAGGATTCGCGGGTCCGGCGATTGGGCGGCAAGCAGGAATCGGTCGTGGATGTTCGTGTCGTGGCGTCCACCAACCGCAAACCGGAAGAAGCGATCAGGAAAGGGCAGTTGCGCGAGGACCTCTACTACCGGTTGAACGTGTTTGCGCTGGAGTTGCCGCCGCTGCGTCGTCGTCTGGACGACCTGCCTATGCTGGCGGAGGCGATTCTGCGGGATCTGAACAAAAAGCACGGGACCCGGATTACGGGGCTTTCGTCGGAGGTGCTATCGCGCCTTCAGCGGCACACCTGGCCGGGCAACGTCAGAGAGTTGCGCAATGTGTTGGAGCGCGCCGCGATCGTGGCCGGCGCCGGCGCCGTCGAGGCCGCTCACCTCCAGGCGCATGTGGGCGCGTCCGCTCAGGCGGCGGCCGCGGACTCCACGGGCGCGCCGCCGCAGGGGGAAGGGGTTTTCGTTCCGGTCGGGAGCACCGTCGAGCAGGCGGAAAAATCGCTGATTCTCATCACGCTGGCCCACACCAAGAACAACAAGACGCGGGCGGCGGAAATACTGGGAATCAGCCTGAAGACGTTATTTAATAAACTGAAGGAATACGGGTCGTCCGAACCCGAGCCGGCGTCCACTTAGGAAGAGGCCCACCGCGCGGCCGCCACATGTCGCTCAAAACGCGCCTTCGCATCTCTATCGTGACGCTGGTTACGCTACTTGTCTTCGCGCAATGCGTCATCAGTTTGCGGATCGCCGCGGAAGACAAGTTCCGCGACGCACTGGAGCGCTCGCAATCCATCCTGGAGCAGGCACGGCACCTTGTCCTGGTCAGGGTGAACGAGCAGGCTGCGGCCATGCGCCCGGCGCCCCGAACGATCGCGGAGAGCAAGGCCCTCTGGCAAAGCCTGGTGCAGCGCGATGAAGCATTATCATCGCTGCTCATCAAGGTGATCGCCAGTTCCAACGCCGTCGTCGAGGTGTTGGTCTGCGATGACAAGGGCCGCATTCTGACGTCTTCGTCGCCGCTCGAGAACCGCCGTCAAGACTATTTGGGATTACCCGACTTCGTGCAATGGGGCGCGCGTCCGGTTTGGGAGAGGCTCTTTGAAGTGTTCACGGAAACGCACGACTACGCCCTGGTGGAATCGCTCGGAGTCCCCGGACAGAGTATCCTCACGATTCGTGTTGTCATGTCCAGTGTCCTGTTGAGAGCGTCGATCAAACCGCAGGTCACCAGCCTCATGATCCTTTCGTCGTTCAGTCTTCTGGCGTCGATTCTGGTTGCTTACCTCTTCTCGAATGTCCTGCTCAGCTCGCTGGAGCGCTTGTCCAAACGGATTGAGAGCATAACCACCGGGAGGCCCGAAGGGCAGAAGCCGCCGCAGGGAAGGGAAGCGAAAGAGTTCGCGGACATGCAGTCCAAACTCGACCTGTTGAGCCAGCAGTTCCGGGGTGCGCGCGAAGACGTCAACCAGTTGCGCAGTAATATCGAACGCATGCTGGAGCGGCTCGAGGAGGGCGTGCTGCTGTTTGACCCCGACGGGAGGCTCATGCGGATGTCGGCTTCCTGTGAACGGATGCTCGGATTGACGCGCGACGAAATCGCGGGGCGCGGGCTCACCGAAATCTTTCCTGAAGCGACGCCCTTAGGCGCGCTGCTGCGTCAGGCCATGGAAACGCAGCGCCCGGTGCGCGACGCCGCTCTCACTTTGGAACGCGGCCACCTGCCCGCCGTCCGCCTACTAGCCAATATCGAACTCCTGGAGAGTTTCCCGGAACTGGGCCGGTCGAGTGTTCTCCTCACGCTTCGCGACATGGAAACGCGACGCCAGCTCCGGTCGCAACTCGACATTTCCACGCGGCTTACGGCCATCAGCCGGCTGACTGGCGGTGTCGCGCACGAGATCAAGAACCCGCTCAACGCCATCGCGCTGCATCTCGAGATCCTGAAAAGCAAGCTGCGCGACGCCGACCTCGACCCGCGCGAGCTCGAAGTGATCGCCTCGGAAATCGCGCGCCTCGATCGCGTGGTGAAAACGTTCCTCGACTTCACTCGCCCCATCGATCTGCGCTTAACTGAAATTGAGATCGTCGAGTTGTCGCGCGAAATCACATCGCTGGTGTGGCCGCAGGCCGAGCGCAATGGCGTTAAGGTCGACTTTTCCGCCGCTGTGCCGCGAGCCCTCGTTCGTGGCGACGCGGACCTGCTCAAGCAGGCGGTGCTCAACGTGGTGAACAACGGATTGGAGGCGATGAAATCCGGAGGCGCGCTCCATGTTCGAGTGGACCGTGAAGGCGACGACGTCGTCTTGTCGGTCAGCGATACGGGACCCGGGATTGCGCCGGAGGCGCGCGACAAGATATTTAATTTATATTTCACGACCAAACAGAAAGGCTCCGGCATCGGCCTGGCAATGACTTTCCGCATTGTCCAACTGCACAACGCCACGATCGACTTCTCGACTGAGCCAGGCCACGGAACGACGTTTCGCATGCGCTTTCCGATTTACGAAGAGGCGCCGGTTTCCGAAGTCGAGGCGTCCACGCCCCAAGGAGCCCGGGTGTGATGTATCCACGTGTATTGCGCGGCGCCTTTGTCGCGGTGTTCCTCTTGCCGGCAACCGCCTGCTGGTTCAGGAAACCCAAGGCATCGACTCCGCCGCCGATCATCACATCGGTTCCCACCGAGACCCCCAAACCACCGCCGACGATCCCGTCGCCGCCGCGGATTGAGCAGCAGACCGGCCAGATCCCCACGCTACCGCAAGGAGCGGAATCGGCACCGGTCCAGCCGCCCAAGCCACCGGCGAAGCCAGTGCGTACGGTGCGGCGTCCTAGTACTCCGAAGCCAGTCCCCTCCGCGCAGTCCAGCGAAGCGCCTCCCGAGACGGCGCCTGCGCCCTCTCCCGAAGAGCCCGTTCTCCAACTGGCCCCGCTGCTCACTGCGGAGCAGCAGACAGCCTACAACACTGCCATCGACGCGGCCCTCCAGCGGGCGGAAGCGAACCTCGCGCGATTGGACCCGCGGCGGCTGAAAGGCTCGCAGCGTTCCAACTTCCAAAGGGTGCGATTGTTCATTCAACAGGCCCAACAAACACGCACTTCCGATCTCGCCGTGGCCAAGAGCCTCGCCGACCGTGCGGACCTCTTGGCGCAGGATCTCGCCCGGAACTTCCGCTGATCTCGACGTTCCTTTACTTTCAATTAGATAAGTGCTACGCTCTAAAATTCCATGCGTACTGTCGACCTTATTCGGAGAAAGCGCGATGGCGAGGAACTCGGTCCGGACGAGATCGCCTTCGTCGTCGATCACTATACGCGGGGTGACATCCCGGATTACCAGATGTCCGCGTTCCTGATGGCTGTCTTCTTTTCCGGCCTTTCCGACAAGGAAGCCGAAGCCCTCACCCTCCGGATGCTCTCGTCAGGGGAAACCATTGACCTGTCTTCAGTTCCCGGCGTCAAGGTCGACAAGCACTCCACCGGCGGAGTGGGCGATAAGACCAGCTTGATCGCCGCCCCGTTGGCTGCTGCCGCGGGCGCCATGGTCCCCATGATTTCCGGCCGGGCTCTGGGACATACCGGTGGTACTCTCGACAAACTCGAGTCCATTCCGGGTTTCCGCGTGAACCTGACTGTTGACGAATTCCGCGAAAACCTCCGCATGTACAACCTCGCTTTCATGGGCCAGAGCGAGCAGGTTGCACCGGCCGACGCGAAAATGTATGCCCTTCGCGATGTCACGGCCACGGTCGAGTCGATCGGCTTGGTCGCTTCGTCGATCATGTCCAAGAAATTGGCCGAGGGCATCGACTCCCTCGTGCTCGACGTCAAGGTGGGTGCGGGCGCATTTATCAAGCGCCAGGTGGACGCCCGCCGTTTGGCCCAGATGATGGTGGGGATCGGCCGCCGCGCCGACAAGCGTGTGCAAGCTCTGATCACCGACATGAATCAGCCGCTGGGTTACGCCATTGGCAACGCCCTGGAAGTGATGGAGGTTTCGCAGACGCTCCAGAATGCCGGTCCGACCGACCTGACCCGGCTGTCTCTCGAACTGGCCGCCCGCATGATCTACCTCGGCCGGATCACGATGACGTTGGACGATGCGCGTGAACTGGCCCAGCGTAAGCTGCTCGATGGTTCGGGCTACAAGAAGTTCAAGGAAGTGATCATCGCCCAGGGCGGCAATGCCCAGGTGCTGGACCGCTTTGACCTGCTGCCCAACGCCACTGGAGTCCGCGAAGTCGTTTCGCCCCGGCCCGGTTACGTTTCCGCGATCGACGCGGAACTGATCGGACGCGCCGCCACCATGATCGGCGCGGGCCGCGACACCAAGGACGACTTGGTCGATCCCGCGGTCGGCATCATTCTTGAGGTGAAGGTGGGGCAGAAGGTGGATGCCGATTCCGTTCTGTGCCGTGTCTACTACACGAAGGAAGACCGGTTGGAAGAGGGCGCGGAATTGGTGGAAGATGCGTTCCGGATTTCCTCGAAT
>JAEUQD010000299.1 GCA_016789925.1 Bryobacterales bacterium
ACGGTCCTCAACAGTGCAGCCCTGTCCTCGATCCTCCAACTGGGCTCGCCCTCGGGCTATGAACCGCTGCGCCAGTGGCTGGTCGACACATTTCGACGGCAGAACATCGCGACGCCAGGCGACGGTCTTCTGATTACAAACGGGTGCCAGCAGGCCCTCGACCTGCTCCACCGCACCCTCGTTCAGCCGGGCGACCTGGTCATGGTCGAAGATCCGGTCTACCCTGGCCTCAAGGCCGCCTTTCAGCAGGGTGGCACGCGCCTGGTCGGTATCCCCATTACCGAGTATGGTTTAGACACGGACGAATTGGCCCGGCAGCTCCGCCGGGAGCGCCCCAAACTCCTGTTGGTGACCCCCAACTTCCAAAATCCCACCGGGCTCAGCTTGTCGCTGGACGCGCGCCGCGAGATCGTCCGGCTCGCAGCCCAGTTTGGCGTGGTCCTCGTCGAAATCGACATCTATAGCGCGCTGCGCTACGAAGGCGATCCCATCGAATCGCTCAAGTCGCTCGACCCCGAGGTTATCCAACTCGGCAGTTTCTCGAAGATCGCCTTCCCCGGCCTCCGCGTCGGTTGGATGCTGGCCCCTCAGGCCGTCACTGCCCGCTGCGCCGCGGCGAAGCAATGGTCCGACCTCCACTCCGACCAGCTCTCGCAAGCCATCCTTTATCAATTCGCCCTCGATGGCCACCTCGAAACCCATCGCCGCCGCGTGGTCGCCGCCGGCGGTGAACGCCTTGCCGCCATTCTCGACGCTCTGGCCAAACACTTTCCCGCTTCGGCCCAGTTCACCAAGCCCCAGGGCGGCATGAACCTCTGGGTGCGGCTGCCCGCCGCCCTCGACACCTCCGATCTTTTGCGCCATGCCGTCGCGGCCGGCGTCAGTTACCTTCCGGGCCGTTTTTTCAACGTCTTGCGAAACGAATTCAACTGCCTTCGCCTCAGTTTTGCGGGTCTCCCCCCGGACCAAATCCGGGAGGGTGTTCGCAGCCTGGGCCACTTGTTTCAGGCGGAACTGGACCGCGAACGCATCGCCGCTCGCGTCCCAGCCACCGCTATGGTTTAATCTTCAGAGGAGAAAATCAGGATGTATCTGGACGACGCATTTCGAGTCAAAGTCGGACTCGCCGAGATGCTCAAGGGGGGCGTCATCATGGACGTCACCAATGCCGAACAGGCTGCGATCGCTGAGAAAGCCGGCGCTTGCGCCGTCATGGCTCTCGAACGCGTACCCTCCGACATTCGCAAGGATGGCGGCGTGGCCCGCATGGCGCCCATCTCGAAGATCCGTGAAATCATGGCCACCGTGAGCATTCCCGTGATGGCCAAAGCCCGCATCGGCCATTTTATGGAAGCCCGCGTACTGGAGGCGCTCGAAGTCGACTACATCGACGAATCCGAGGTGCTCACCCCGGCAGACGAAGAACATCACATCGACAAGCGCAACTACAAAGTCCCCTTTGTGTGTGGCGCGCGCAACCTCGGCGAAGCCCTCCGCCGCATTGCCGAAGGCGCGGCCATGATTCGCACCAAGGGTGAAGCCGGCTCCGGCAACATCGTCGAAGCCGTCCGCCATATCCGCACTATCGTCAAGGAAATGAAGCAGTTGACGGTCCTCGGGCCGGAGGAACTGGTGGCTGAATCGAAGAAGCACCAAGCGCCCCTGGAACTCGTGCAGTACGTTGCCAAGCACGGCAAGCTCCCCGTTCCCAACTTTTCCGCCGGCGGCATCGCAACGCCCGCCGACGCAGCCCTCGTCATGCAACTCGGCGCCGAAGCTGTCTTCGTCGGCTCCGGCATCTTCAAGTCCGCTGATCCGGAAAACCGCGCCCGCGCCATCGTCAAAGCGGCCACCTATTACAACGATCCGGTCAAACTGCTTGAAGCCAGCGAGGAACTGGGCATTGGCATGTTTGGGATCGACGTGGCTAAGCTGCCCGAATCCGAACTCCTCCAGACCCGGGGCTGGTAGCCGGTGCTGGTCGGTATTCTCGCCCTCCAAGGGGATTTCGAAGCCCATGAGAGGGCATTTCAGGAACTTGGCGCACCTGTTGTTCAGGTGCGCCAAGCCAACCAGCTAAGCCTCATCGATGGATTGGTCATCCCAGGCGGAGAAAGCACGACGATGCTCAAGCTCCTCCGCCTGGAGAACCTCTTCGAACCCCTCCGCCAGTTCGGCCTCGCCAAGCCTATCTTCGGCACCTG
>JAEUQD010000318.1 GCA_016789925.1 Bryobacterales bacterium
TCGACCGGAGCGCCTTCCATGTCCCACCGCAGGCCAAGGTTCAACGTGAGACGCCGGTTCACCTGCCAATCGTCGTGGAAGAAGAACACCGGATAATGCTGCGACATGTAGGGCGTTGCATTGAGAAGGGCCGAGGCCGAATTCATATAGCCGAGCAGGAACGAGCCGATGGCGTTGCCGCCGCTGGCGTCGTTGATCTGGGCGTTGGAACTGGTCCACGAGCGGGTAAAACCGTAGGTGCCCTGGCCATTGGCGCGGCCGATGGAGGCGAAGCGCATGACGCGGTATTCGAAGCCGTACTTGAAGGAATGGGCCCCGGTGGTGCGTAGTACGCTGGCCTGGCCGGAGAACGTGTCGCTGGGCAGGATGGCCGTTTCGTTGTTCCCGGTCTGAAGATAGTTCTCAAAGGTGATGACCGGGTACTTGTCGGGAATCTGAAGCTGGCTGGTGAGAGAGGAGGGGAAGCCCAAGGCGGAGACATCGGCGGGGGTAAAAAGCGACTCTTCCTTGAACCTGTTGAAGCCCAGGCGGAGCGAAAGAACGCTATGAGCGCTGATGGTGCCGACCGCGTCCAGCGCGGCTCCGTCGTTGCGGCGGGTGAGATGGGTGGCGCGGCGCGCGGGCGAATCCCAGCCGTCGTAGTTGATGCGGCCGCCGTTGCGGTAGTTGTAATTCCAGCGGGCAAACATCTTCCAGGCGGAATTGATGTTGTGATCGACGCGCGTGATGTAGTTGACGTAGTCCAACTCGGAGCGGATGTCGCCCTTGTACCAGTTATTGAGGCGGGTTACGGGGTCGCCGGTTTGGTTGGGGGCCGGAATGTCGTTGAGCACGCGCAGGGCGATGGGGTTCATGCGGCCCTGGGGAATCCGGTTTCCGGCGAAAGGTGTACGGATGTGTTGGAGATTTGTGAGAGTGACGGCGCGCGTCGGGTCAAAGGCGGGGTTGGGTTGAATCGTCAGCGGGTCGTACATGATGAAGGGCCGGCCCGCGCTGGTGAGCGTCTGCGAGAAGTCGCCCTGCTTTTGTTCGAGGGTTGGCACCGAGCCCAACGAACTGGCTGGCGATCGCGACCGGATGCGCTCGAGCGCGAACATGAAGAAAGTGCGGTCGCGGCCCTTGTACAACCCCGGAATGTTCACCGGACCATCGAACTCGAACCCATACTGGTCGTTCTGGCGCTGAGTTCGGGGCTGCCGGGCCGCATTGTTGGCGTAGGCGTTCGCCTCGAATGGCGTGCGGCGCAGGTATTCGTAAGCCACGCCGTGGTAGGTGTTGGTGCCGGGCTTGATCGACAGGCTGATCACTCCGCCGCTGGTGCGTCCGTATTGGGCGTCATAAGTGTTTGTTTGAATCTTCAACTCGCCGGTGGCCTCAACGGGCGGGACATAGGCCAGGTTGCTGACGGTCGTGATCGACTGGTCGGAGAGTCCGTCGATGAGGAACGCGTTTTGGCCCGGACGTCCGCCGTTGATCGAGTAGCTGGACATCGCGCCGCTATCGGTTGGTCCGAACCCGGTCAGCGAGCCGGTGTACTGCACACCCGCGGCGAGATTCGTGAACCCGAACGGATTCCTGCCGCTCAGCGGAAGGTCGGTGATCTTGCGGTTTTCGATGCTCTGGCCGCGGCTGGCTGTCGAGACCTCCAGCAAAGGTGCTTCGGCGAGGACAGTGACGCGGTCGGTGACTGCGCCCACTTCGAGGGTGACGTCGACACGCGAGCGGTCGTTCACGCGCAGTTCGATGGGGCTTCGTTCGTAGGCCTTGAAGCCGGTCAATTCGACGGCGAGGGAATAGCGGCCTGGGTTCAGAAAGGGAACCAGGTACGAACCATCGTTGTTCGTGAGGGTAGCCGACGCCACACCCGATTCGATGTTTGTCACGCGAACGGCAGCTTGCGGAACGGCAGCGCCGGAGGAATCGGTGACAACACCGAGCAAGCTCGCGCGGTATTCCTGGGCGGCCAGTGAAACGGATAGCACGAGCAACAGTGACAGCAAACGCATGATATTGAGCTCCTCTGAGTGGCTGGGTGGGAACTTTATCACACGAATTGGGAGGGAAGCAATAAAGAATTACGTTTTCTGCATTTGGGAATCTCTGGACCGCCGCCTCCGAGACGGCGGTCCATTGGGGAGACTCCTAGCGGACCGCGCAAGGATTGGACGGTTCGCCGTAGATGAAGTCGTCGAGAGCAACCACATTCACGCCGTTGGCCGGATCGTCCGGTGTACCCAGGGCCGCTGTGCCAGGGATCACACGCACGCGCGAAACCATTTTGGACGGGAAGGCGACGCCAACGAAAGAAAGCCCCTTCGCCGCCACCGGCGCGGAGTAACGTCCGAGCAGGACCCCGTCGACACTGTAGAACTCGAGCGTAGTGGTAAACGGGATCGCGACGTTCGTGAAGACCGCACCGAAACCGCGGGAGGAAGCTTGAAGCTCAGTGCCCGGGACTTTGAAGTCGACATCGTAGGCGTGCGTTCCAGTGCTGGTAAACAATTTTTGCGCGCTGAATGTCTTGAAAACCTGGGAGTTACCCTGGTAGAGGTTGTCGAAGCGGACGGGAGCTTCGCCTTCATTGGCGCTCACCTGGAACCCGTTCCAGCCCGGCGTGTTCACGGTGAATACCACACCGCGGACCGAGTTCTTATTGAAGAAGTCGCCCGGGAACTGGTTAGGCGAAGAGAACTGCTGGGGAACGCCGTCCCAATTGATTTCGCGCCGGCCTTCCGGGTTGCCCTCCGGGCCGGGAGCGTTCACGGGTCCGAGCGCGTTCCGGAACGCATCCACGGCGGCGCGGATCGAATCGGCGTTCTCGCCG
>JAEUQD010000358.1 GCA_016789925.1 Bryobacterales bacterium
TCCCCGCGCGCCTTCGGGTCGTCAACCCACGCCTTGTTGATGGGCGTGACGACGGCGCCGGGGCCCACCGCGTTCACCCGAATGCCTTGACCCGCGTATTCAAGCGCGAGTGATTTTGTGAGATTCTCCATGCCCCCTTTACTGATCGAGTAAGGCAGGTACTTGGGTTTGGGGATGATTTCGTGAACGCTCGAGTTGTTCAGGATGACGCCGCCCCCGGGCCGCGAGAGGAAGTGCCGGATGGCCTGGCGCGCACACAGGAACGCACCGCGCAGGTTAACGCCGAGCACCCGATCGAAGTCGCTCATCTCGATGTCTTCGCTCGCCGCGGGTTTCTGAATCCCCGCGTTGTTAACGAGGACGTCGACGCGGCCGAACTCCGTGGTTACCGTTTCGAACATGGAGGCGACGTCTTCTTCCCTGGCCACGTCGGCCTGCACTACGATGACTTCGGTGCCGGTAGCGCCGTTCATCCGCGCGGCTTCGCGTGCTTTTCTGCGGGTCTCTTCGGCCATTTCCGGTCCCGAGCGATAGTTCACTGCCACGTTTGCGCCCTCGCGCGCAAAGCGGACCGCGATGGCTTGGCCGATACCCGAGCCCGCCCCCGTGATGAGTATGTGTTTGCCTTCAAGTCTGAGCATATGGTCTCCAGGTGGCATTTCGATTCACTCGCGAGATCCCGACATGGCGGACGGTTATTCCCGGCCGTGCCCGTCCGAATAACTTGCACTCGATGCGACATATGACGGGTAGGAGACGAAGTTTCTTAAGTAACGCTTCGCAGTGCCCTCGTCTTTCCCAGTCGCGAACCCACGTGAGTGTAGGGACTTCTGTAGGGACACTCCTTCAAATCTGAGCAAAAGAGGGGTCGTCCTGCCTATCGGTGTCGCCGATCATCAGAAAACGTAGCTTTCCGGGCATTGCGCCGGTATGGGCACTGCAACATCATCCGCGCCGGTACGGGCACTGTCGCTCAGACGCACCGCTGTTTCCCAACCCGCGGAGAGAGCGGTATTCCATCGCTGCGTTCTCGGCGGCATTCCTTTGCGGGTCTTCGGCCTCTGCCGTGGTGTGAACAGAATGTCGACGTCAGCGCGAAGTCGCCGTTCCAGCCCGCGCATCTTGGACATGTCGGACTGGCCAGCCCGCAGCGCTACCTCCAATTGACTCGGGGCCTCATGGGCGAAATCACCGGACGGCAGCCCTGTCCGTCTGGCTGATGGATCCAACGCCGGCAGGGCTGTTCCTTTCCAGAAGCGCTTCCCTTAACTCAGCGCAGCGGGTGCCTGCGTCCAAGGTAACCGGCTCAGGCTTTCCCGCGACCAGATCAAAGACGATCCTTGCTATCATCACCTCCTCATCCGTCGGTATCACATGCACCGCAACGCGGGAACCGGATCCGGAAATCAAGCCGGCGGTTTTTGTAAATTTGCTGTTGCGGGCACGATCGAGTCGAATGCCCAGGTACTGAAGTCCTTCGCATATTCCGCCGCGCGCTTCTGGCGAGTGCTCTCCAATACCTCCCGAAAAGACGAGAGTCTCGAGCCCGCCAAGCGCGGCCGTGTAAGCGCCGATCCACTTCTTGGCTTGGTAGCAGAAAAGGTCGAAGGCCTCCCGCGCAGATTCGTCATGCGCGCGGCGCGCGATCAGTTCGCGCATGTCCGAGGTTGAATTCGAGACGCCGGCCAATCCGCAACTGTGGCTGACGAATTCATCCAGTTGCTCCGGCGTCCACTTCTCGCTACGCATGAGATAGACAAGCAAACCCGGATCCAGATCGCCGGGTCGAGTGCCCATGGTCAGACCCGAAGTGGGCGTGAACGCCATGCTGGTATCCACCGGCGAGCCGTGATGCAGGGCGGTCAGGCTGGCACCCGAGCCGAGGTGTGCCAGAATCACTCGTCCATCAGCCGCTGCGCCCGCGATTCGACGCAATTCCTCCAGTAGGTAAGCATACGAAAGACCATGAAAACCAAGGCGTCGAATGCCGGCGTCAAAGTAGCGGCGGGGAATAGGCAGAATCTGCGCGACTCGCGGAAGGAGCCGGTGGAACACCGTGTCGAAGCACGCGACCTGGATGACACCAGGCAGGCGTTGCCCGAAGGCTTCGATCAGCGCAATTTCGCGGGGCAGGTGCGCAAGATCGAGCGGTTGCGTTCGGCGAAGTTCCTGGAGCAGATCGGAGGTGACGACCTGGTGCCGGTCCAGCCGCACGCCGCCGTGTACGATGCGATGCCCGATGGCCTGGAACTTTTCGTTGCCGGCCCAACCCACGATCCAGTCGATGAGGCTGTGGGCTGCCTGGCCATGATCGGATGCGCGGATGGCGACCCGATGCGTTTCCGCCTTGGACATGTCCGTCCTCACGGACAGTGTTGTGTCCGCCCGCGCGATTCCGTCAATCTGCCCCGTCAGAATGCGTTGCGGCGCATCGCTCCACGAGAAAGCCGCAAACTTAATGGTGGACGAACCTCCGTTGATCGTGAGAATGGTGTCGCCCACGACTCAACCGACCTTTGCGGCCACGTGCGACAGCGCGTACTCCTGGAGTTTGCGGGCATCGCTATGGAACTTGCGGATTCCTTCCGCCAGCTTGTCAGTAGCCATCGCATCTTCGTTGTGCATCCAGCGGAAGGTCATTTCGTCCAGGTGCAAGCGGTCCCCCGCCGACGACTTGGCTGTCGCCGCATTAAGCTGTGGTTCGACCGTTCCGTGCGTGCGCTCGAGCTGTTCCAGGATGTCCGGACTGATCGTGAGCAAGTCCGATCCCGCCAGGCGCACCACCTGATTCACGTTCCGAAAACTCGCACCCATCACCTGCGTCCTGTAATCGAATTTCTTGTAGTAGTTGTAAATCCGAGTGACGGACGCGACGCCCGGATCCTCGTGCGGCGGGATTTCCGCGCCGCCTCGTTCCTTCTTGTGCCAGTCGTAGATGCGGCCCACGAATGGCGAGATTAACGTTACCTGGGCCTCGGCGCAGGCCACCGCTTGCGCAAAGCTGAACAGCAGCGTCAGGTTGCAGTGGATGCCTTCGCGCTCGAGGCGCTCGGCCGCACGAATCCCTTCCCATGTGCTCGCGATCTTGATCAGCACGCGTTCGCGCGATATGCCGTTGGCCTCGTACAGCGACACCAACTTCCGAGCTTTTGCGATCGTTCCCTCAGTATCGAAACTCAGCCGCGCGGCAACTTCCGTCGAAACCCGGCCCGGAACCACTCTCAGGATCTCGCACCCGAAGAGCACAAACAGGCGGTCGATCAGTTCTTCGGCCATCTCCTCGTGCGTGCCGCCGCGCTGCATCGCGAGGTCCGCCGCCGCATCCACCAGCCGCCGGTAGCTTGACATTTGGGCAGCATGATAGAGAAGCGAGGGGTTGGTGGTTGCGTCTTGCGGCCGGTATTGCGAAATGACGTTGATGTCCCCGGTATCCGCAACCACTGTCGTGTATTGCTTGAGAGACTCCAGTAGCGTCATTCTAATCTCCTTGGTTTCGATCCAACTTCACGGTCGCGGTTGGGGCAAGGCCTTCTCCGTTTGCTCGACCTTTGCCAGCCGCCGGCGGTGCCGCTCGGCTCCGCTGAATTGCGCGTTCAGGAAACTCTGGACGCAATCCCAGGCAACGGCGGCCCCCGTAGTCCGGCCGCCCAGGCACAACACATTCATGTTGTCGTCCTCGACGCCCTGCCGCGCCGAAAAATTGTCGTGAATCAGCGCGGCACGGACGCCAGCGACCTTATTCGCGGCAACTGAAGCACCAACGCCGCTTCCGCAAACCAGAATGCCCCGGTCCACCTGCCCCTCCGCGACCGCGAGCGCCACCGGGATCGCAAAATCCGGGTAGTCGTCGTCGGGATCGAATACCCTGTTTCCCAAATCAGCCACATGGTGCCCCGCCTGGGTAAGCAGAGCCGCCAGTTGACTCTTCATCTCAAAGCCGCCGTGATCGGCGCCAATTGCGACTCTCATCAGTTCCCTTCCTTGTCAGGCTGAGACACGATGCCTCGCGATCTGGCTCTTGGCCGCGGCAACGACGTTCTCGACGCTGAAGCCGAATTTCTTCAGTAGTTGCTTGATGGGCGCCGATGCCCCGAAGCTTTCGATACAGAGGTTGTGGCCATCGCAGCCTGTGTACTTACTCCACCCGAAATCGGATGCGACCTCGACGGAGACGCGTGCCTTCACGGCAGGTGGCAGCACGAACTCCCGGTACGCCTGATCCTGGTCGTCGAACAGTTCCCAGGAAGGCATGCTGACTACCCTGGCCCGCACCCCCTCACTTATTAATCGCTCGTAAGCTTCCACGCACAGGGAAACCTCGCTGCCTGTGCCGATCAGGATGACTTCAGGATTGTAGCCCGGAGCGTCCGCCAACACATAAGCGCCGCGCGCCAACCCCGAGGCGGGAGCATACTTCGTCCGGTCCAGAGTCGGCACGGCTTGCCGGGTGAGGATCAGCACAGCAGGCTCGTGATGCAATTGCAGAATCACTTTCCACGCCTCCCGCACTTCGTTCGCATCGCATGGCCGGATCGTGACAACGCCCGGAATCGATCGCAAGTTCGCAAGTTGCTCGATCGGCTGGTGCGTTGGACCGTCCTCTCCGACTCCGATGGAATCGTGCGTGAACACGTAAATGGCGGGCAGTTCCATCAGCGCGCTCAATCGCAAGGCGCCCCGCAGGTAATCGGCGAAGATGAGGAAGCCGGAGCCGAAGGGCCGAACCTTTACCAAGCTCATGCCGTTCAGAATGGCGCTCATGGCGTGTTCTCGGATGCCGAAGTGGAGGTTGCGCCCGGCGTAGTTGTCAGCCGAGAAGTCGTCTGCGCCCTCGAACGTAAGGCGCGTTTTCGTCGAGGGAGCGAGATCGGCGGAGCCGCCGATCAGCCACGGTATCTCTTTCGCGGCCGCGTTCAGAACTTTGGCTGAGGATTCACGCGTGGCCAGGCCCTTAGCGTCGGCGGGAAACTCCGGAAGGTGCATGTCCCACCCTTCCGGGAGCTGGCGATGCTGCATTCTGTACAGTTCATCCGCGAGTTCGGGATACTCCTTCCGGTACGCTGCAATCCGCTCGAACCAAGCGTCCCGGAGTTCCTTTCCGCATCTCCCGACGCCCCGCCGGAAGTGCTCGTAAACTCCGTCAGGCACGTAGAACTTCTTATCCTCCGGCCAGCCGTAGTTTCGCTTCGCAAGCTGAATCTCCGCCTCGCCGAGCGGTTCGCCGTGCGCACCGCTAGTGTCCTGCTTGTGTGGCGCGCCGTAGCCGATGTGGCTGTCCACAATGATCAACGTCGGACGGTCGTGCGTGTTCCGAAAGGTTCGCAACGCCCGCACAAGCATATCTAAGTCGTTCGCGTCGCCCACGTGTGTGACGTTCCAGCCGTAGGCCAGGAAGCGCGTCGCGACGTCCTCGCTGAATGCGAGCGCGGTATTGCCTTCAATGGTGATGTGGTTGTTGTCGTAAATCCAGCACAGGTTCGAAAGCCGCAGGTGCCCCGCCAGCGACGCCGCCTCGCTCGAGATGCCTTCCATCATGCAGCCGTCGCCGCAAAGCGCATACACGTCGAAGTCGAAAAGGTCGAACCCCGGTCTGTTGTAGCGCGCCGCCAGCCATTGCCGCGCAATTGCCATCCCAACGCTCGTCGCCACGCCTTGGCCTAGCGGCCCGGTAGTGGTTTCCACTCCCGACGTCCAGCGGTACTCCGGATGTCCCGGGCAGCGGCTGTCCAACTGGCGGAACGCCTTCAGCGCCTCCAGCGGCACTGAGACTTCTCCGAGCCTCTCGTAGTCCTTGCTCACCGCGCGTACTTCGGTAAGGTGCAGGAGTGAATACAGCAGCATGGAGGCATGCCCGGCCGAGAGAACGAAGCGGTCGCGATTCGGCCACATCGGGTCGGATGGATCGAACCGAAGAAACTCCTGCCAGAGGCAGTAAACCACCGGCGCCAATGCCATGGGCGTTCCCGGATGCCCCGAATTAGCGGCCTGCACCGCATCCATGGAGAGTGTCCGGATAGTGTTGATGCAGGTCAGATCAATCGATTGACGGACCAGCGGACCTTGTGCAATCGTCGCTGTGTTCATGCAAGCTCCATCTCGTTTCACGCCGCCGGCCAGCGCCATCCCGTGATTTCAGGCGGATCGATGCCGTGCTGATAGGCGTAGGCGCGGCAAGCAATCTGCCGGTTGCGGAACTTCTCCTTGGCATGTCCCCCGATGCGCTGCAGCATGGGAACCCGGTCGATGGCGTCAATCGCCAGGCTGAAGCGATCGATCTCGTTGTTAATCGCCAGTTCCATCGGCGTGTTGATGTTGCCCTTCTCCTTGTAGCCACGCACATGCAGATTCTTATGGTTGGTGCGGCGGTAGGTCAGCCGGTGAATCAGCCAGGGATAGCCGTGGAAGTTGAAGATGATCGGCTTATCGGTAGTGAAAAGGGAGTCGAAGTCCCGATCGGAAAGACCGTGAGGATGTTCCTTCGTAGGCTGCAGCTTGAACAGATTCACCAGGTTGATGTAGCGAATCTTCAGGTCGGGGAACTCGTCGCGCAGCAGGACAATGGCCGCCAATGCTTCCTGGGTCGGAATGTCGCCCGCCGAAGCCATCACCAGGTCTGGTTCGCATCCCTGGTCGTTGCACGCCCAGTCCCATATGCCGATTCCTTTCGTGCAGTGCTCGATCGCCGACGGCATGTCCAGATACTGGAGGTGCATTTGCTTGTCTGAAACGATGACGTTGACATAGTTCTCGCTACTCAGGCAATGGTCGGCCACCGACAACAGGCAGTTCACGTCGGGCGGCAAGTAGATACGCGTCACGGCCGCGCTCTTGTTCAAGACCACATCCAGAAAACCTGGGTCCTGGTGTGTGAAGCCATTGTGATCCTGCCTCCACACGGTTGAGGTGATTAGGATATTGAGGGAGGAAATCGGGCGACGCCACGAAAGTTGGTTGCAGATCGACAGCCATTTTGCGTGTTGATTGAACATCGAGTCTACTACGTGAACGAATGCTTCATAGGTCGAGAAGAAACCGTTGCGCCCCGTGAGCAAATAACCTTCGAGCATGCCCTGCATGGTATGTTCGCTCAGCATCTCGATCACCCGCCCGTCGGGGGATAACTCGCTGCCATCCCGGTCTTCCGGGAAGTAATCGGCGATCCAAAATTTCTTGGAGACCTCGTAGACAGCGTGAAGTTTGTTCGATGTATTTTCGTCCGGACTGAAGATCCGGAAATTCTTCATGTTCAGCTTCATGACGTCGCGCAGGAAGTTTCCAAGGGGCGGCACGTTTTCGGCCTCAATCGTGCCGGGGCGATCTACCTTCAGGGCGTAATCCGTGAACGAAGGCAGGCGCAAGCCCTTCTTGAGCAGTCCGCCGTTCGCATGTGGACTGGCGCTCATTCGCCGCGTGCCTGCGGGCGCCAGAGCCTTCAGTTCAGGTCGAAGTGTTCCGTTCGCGTCGAAGAGTTCCTCCGGTCGCTGATTCCGTATCCATTTCTCGAGCACAGCTAACTGTTCGGGGTTCTTCTTGACTCCCGCAAGAGGTACCTGGTGAGCGCGCCAGGATCCTTCCAGCCGGTGTCCGCCGACTTGCTCGGGCGCGCCCCATCCTTTTGGTGAGCGAAGCACAATCATGGGCCAGCGAGGTCTATCTGCCACTCCAGTCCGCCGGCATTCCTGCTGATGGCGGCGGATCTCGCCGATACAGTGTTCGACTGTGGCAGCCATTGCCTGATGCATGCTGTCCGGATCCGAACCTTCGACGAAGTATGGCGTCCAGCCATATCCTTTGAAGAGGTCCTCCAGTTCCTGGTGGCTGATGCGCGCGAGCAGGGTGGGGTTGTTGATCTTGTACCCGTTGAGATGCAGAACTGGGAGAACGGCGCCGTCGCGAATCGGATTCAGGAATTTGCTGATGTGCCACGAGGTCGCCAGCGGCCCCGTCTCGCTCTCACCGTCGCCCACCACCGCGGCCACGATCAGTTCCGGATTGTCGAATGCCGCGCCGCAGGCATGGGACAGCACATAGCCCAACTCACCGCCTTCATGAATTGAGCCTGGCGTTTCCGGAGTGCAGTGGCTGCCGATGCCGCCTGGAAACGAAAATTGTTTGAAGAACTCGCGCATTCCGCGCTCGTCCTCGGTTTTGTCCGGGTAAACCTCCGAGTAAGTACCCTCGAGATAGACCGGCGCCAGCACTCCAGGCGCGCCATGACCGGGCCCAGCCATGAAGATCATGTCGAGGTCGAACTTCTTGATCAGCCGGTTCAAGTGAATGTAGATGAACGACAGACCGGGGCTCGCGCCCCAGTGTCCGAGCAGCCGGTTCTTGATGTGCTCAGGTTTCAGAGGTGTAGTGAGCAGCGGATTGTCCTGGAGATAGATCATCCCAAGCGCCAGGTAATTGCAGGCCCGCCAATAGGCGTCGGTTTTCTGTAGCTCGTCCGTCGAAAGGGGAGAACCCTGGACGGTGGATCTCGCCTCGCCATAAGCGCTCAGCGAGTTGCTCAATACTTGGTCGGTTTGTATCATACACTCCTCTTTCGATATTCGATCCATGCAAGCCACGTGCCAGCGCTGGCAATGGTCCCGGTCTCTACGCGGCTGGCCACTGCGATTCAGTTGCGCTATCGAAGCAGCCATAGCAAGAGTTGCACGCCGCGATCCAGCTCGCAGCCACTGCGCATCAACAGGATACGAATGCGGATCGGCACCTGCCGAATCAAGTGCCGAAACGTTCGCCGAAGTGCCACTGGGCGCTTCCCAGTGGAACCCAGGATCCACGATACCGGAGTCGCTGTGAAGCACTAAGTGGACGCGGTAGATAAGAAGGGGGAAGCGAAAGACTGCTCGCAAGCTTTCGTTTGGGCAGCAACGTGCTTCCCTGTTGAACGGCCCTCTCTTCACTGAATGTGAGGGAGCCTCGCTCTGAAAGGGATCCTATGGAACAGAAAAGCACTTTGTCGTTGAAACTGGCGGTGATGGCGATTGCCGTCCTCCTGGGATTGGCCGCTTTAGGCGACTTATTTGAACCCCAAGCGAAGGTACAAGCGGATACCGCACGATTCGACCACGTCCAGATCGTCTCGACAACGTTCATTCACAAAGGACAGATGGGCCTCTTGTTGCTGGATCGGCGCAATGGGAACGTCTGGTTCGTACAGATGACCTCTGACGAATCCAGACTGGTCCCCTTCAAGGACCCCGTTTTCCTGATCAGAGTGCCCTTTGAGAAGCTCGATCAGGCGCCCTAGCTACTTTCCATCGCAAAAATCGAACGCTTCAACAAGGCAGGCTTCCCCTTGAATACGGCGTCGCCAACCTGAGCGTAGCCTTGCGTTGCCGGAATTGTGCTGAAACGCCGACATGGATTGAATCGGTCGCGGTACCACGGGCAGGACGGGATGGAGAAATGGGTGGGTTGGGGAGTGATTGCAGATACTCTGATCACGCTGGGGGAGTGATTCCGGTCGCGGAGGTGGCGGCATGAGCAAGCACGACCCCGCAGGAAGTGCGACGGCCACAAGGTGGGCGCAGTGCGGTCGGACTTCGGCCAATGGGGCAATTTCGAACATTCGATTTTCGCGCTTCCTCATGCGTTTGCACAGACTCCACCAGCAAATCGGAATCGGCAGGCTTCTGCGCGCCTTCGTGTCGCCGCCGAAGATCCGGGCCTTGGTCTGGCGGATCACCTGTTTGGTCCGCGCACTCATGGTGGCTATCTGCTGTAACAGAGGCCGCACCGCCGCTTGTTTGGACTTATTCAGTTCCGTGACCTGCTCGCGGACACGGCCGGCCTGATGGAGGATCTGCCGCGTCACCTTGAGGAGTGCTCTTTGCGCTGCTTCTCTCCTTCCGGTCCCGCACGCCGGCGGCCAGCCCGCCCACCGCCGCTTCCACTTTCTTCATCAGCCGGGTCAACACGCGCGCCCCATCCCCCAACAAACTGCTGTCGGTCGGATAGTGAATGTTCGCTTCTACCACCGTGGTGTCCACGCGCATCCGCTGCCCCTTGACTGCCCCGGCTTGCTTGGCCATGGCCACAATTCGCTGATGGATCTGTCCACGACTTCCGGCTTGATCAGCTTGGCGATCGTGGCAATGACCTTGGCATCGGGCACGCGGGACAAGCCTACCCGCGCAAACTCCCGGCACACGATGTTGGCACGCACCTGGGTGCTCAGTTTCCTCGAAGCTCCAGTTGTTGGCGTCCTTGAGCACCAACATCCGCAGCACGACTTCCGCCGGCGTTTGCTTCCGGCCCCGCGTGCGACTTTGTCGCCACCGCTTTCCCTGGGCCTGGTAAACAGGGTCGATGAGATCCTCGTCCTCCAGGAGCCGGTCGGCCACCCGCATCCACGCGGGCCAAAGGTCGTCCACCTCACGCGTCCAGAACCCATCGCAGAGGCTCATCTGTCCGTTGCGCCCTTGGACCATGGCACATCGTAAAGCCAGTTAGCAAGCGGCGACCTCCCGAAGGTTGCTTTTTGCCCTTTCCGGCATGATTTGGAATCAATAACTTACAGATTCTAAAGGACATGGAGAAGACCAAGTCCCCCTCTCCGCACCAAGTTTCGGCCTGTAACTTCAATGAGTTACAGGCCGATTTTCTTTGTGTGCCACAGTGCTTTTCCACGATCTTCGCGCTGTTCCCCAGCACGTCGGCGACTTCCTCGAACGTCGCACCCAACCCCAACATCTTAGTCGCCAAAGTGTGACGGAAACGGTGTGCGTGGACGCCACTGACTTCGGACCGCCTAAACACTGCCGCCAGTGTCCGCTCGGCCCCGCCCACAACGCACCGCCATGACATCGTCTGCTCGTTCCAGAAGAAGCACCGGTGGAGCCGAACCAGGATCTGCCCGTCATGAACCCGGTTCCGCTCGGGCGTTGCGACATCCGAGATGGAAAGGGCAGTGTAGAACCTGCAGGACACCGAGGTCTGTGAGGCGCTGCTCTACTTCGGTTGCGGGCACCGGGACAGTTTCGACACCGACAGTCTGATCGGCTTCCTCGAACAACTCAAGACGTTTTGTGGCCGGCCGCAAGGTCATTCTGGTTATGGACGCACTGCCCGCTCATCACAGCCAACTGATGAAGGACTACCTGTTCGAGCAAGGACACTGGCTGACCATCGAGTGGACGCCGGACACGCTCCCAACCTGAATCCCGCCGAATGCGCTTGGTACGACGTGAAACGCCGTGAAATGGCCAGTCTCTGTCCAGATTGCATGGAGGAAGCCGTAGCCGGCTCCCGACGTTCCGACGCGGCCTTCATCTCAATAAACTCGCAAAAAACGCTTCGCGCTATGCCGACGGAGTCGAAGTCGTTTGCGTGTCGTTTGCGTGTCGAGTCCGCGCAATCCTTCGGCATCTGCCGACATCAAGAGACGAAATCTGCCCGAGACGCGAAGAAACCAAAGCAGTTGTCCTGGCGCGTGCCGTGCTTCACTCCTTCATGACAGGAGGTTCACTTGCGACAGGTCATCCGAGCAAACACGTCGGGGGTGGTCCAGACGGACTCAGCGGCAAAGCACACTCTCGCGCCGCAAATGGTGGAGGCTGCGGTCTCGCGCCTTGGTTGGATCAGCCTGATCTGCGCAGCGATAATCGGGTTCGCTGTTTATCTGGAAGGCCGTCTACAGCCGGAAGTGGGCGAACTCCTCAAAGACCCCAAACTCCTGAGTGTCCTTCTGTTCGTATTGCTGGCTGCATTCGGCATCAACGCGGTGGCGCGTTATCGTTTGCTCTCCCCGCTGGCGATCCTGAACCTTGGCCTTGCCTTCGAAATCGTAGTTGCCGCAGCGATCAGCTTTTCAGAAACCGCAATGCCCAGAACCTCTGATAGCCCGGTCCTCGGCGCGTCGAAGGTCGCACTGTGGATTGGGGTGGTTGGTTTGCTGATCCCAAACAAGCCGTGGATCAAATTCGTCACCGCACTCGCCTGCGCAACCTCATGGCCCCTTGCGTATGTCTTGAGCCTCTATCTGTATGGGTACGATCCGCTCTCGTGGAATCGGCTGGTGATCTGGATCCACTTACCGTACGTGATGGCCTTCGTGAATTACGGAATCTCCAGGCGGATGTGGCACATGGAGAACGCCGTCCAGAAGGCGCGCGAGCTCGGTTCTTACGAGTTAGTTTCAATGATCGGCACGGGCGGCATGGGGGAGGTTTGGAGAGCGCGTCATCGCATGCTCGCGCGCGATGCGGCCATCAAGGTCATCCGTGCCGACCTGATGCTGCTGCAACCGGGCTACGAGTCGGATATCACGCGAAGGCGCTTTGCACAGGAAGCGCACGCGATAGCCTCGCTCCAATCCCCCCACACCGTCTACCTCTACGATTTCGGCATATCCGAGAACGGATCTTTTTACTATGTGATGGAACTCCTCGACGGGATCAGCCTGCAAGCTCTGGTGGACAGATTCGGACCGCTGCCGGCGTCGCGGGTCATTCACGTTCTTCGACAGGTCTGCGATTCGCTGGAGGAGGCCCATAGACGAGGTCTCGTCCATCGCGACATCAAGCCCAACAACCTTTTCGTGTGCATGGTCGGCATCGAGTACGACTTTTTGAAAGTGCTCGACTTCGGTCTGGTGAAGAATGTATCGCGAACGGAGACCCTGCAACTGACCGCACCTGGAGTGACGGCGGGCACGCCTGCGTACATGGCTCCAGAGGTCGCGCTGGGGGAGGAATCCATTGACGGGCGGACGGATATCTACGGTCTTGGATGCGTCGCGTACTTCCTACTCACGGGTTCTCCGGTCTTTAACGAAAAGACCGCCACCGCCACAACAATGGCCCACGTGCAGAAAACGCCGGTACCACCTTCGCGCCGAAGCGAAGTCCCTATCCCGCCGCAACTTGAAAGTCTCGTGCTACGCTGCCTCGCAAAGCGACCCGAACTACGACCGCAGTCTGCCCTGGAACTGAGCCAGTTGCTTGCGGCGATCACCGACGTGCCGGAATGGACCCAGGAGAGCGCCGAGCGATGGTGGCAGACCTATTTGCCCGTTTCGTGCGCGTACCGCACGGCGCGCCAACCCTGGCCAGCCGGAACGGACTGGGAGCAGCAGCATGCTCAAACAATTTAGCCCAGCCACAATGACCGCCATGGCGGGAGCCGCCCTGATGATAGCCCATCAGGTCGCCGGAAAGGCGGTTCGGGACTCATTTTTTCTTTCCAACTATCCGGCATCAGAGCTGCCGAAGATGATGATGGCCGCGGCAGCAGTGACCCTGGTGATGGTCCTTCTGTTTGCGCGAGCGATGGGGCGCTTAGGGCCGCAGCGGCTGGTTCCGGCGGGTTTTCTTCTCAGCATGATCGTGCACGGAGTCGAATACCGGATGATGCCCGGCAATCCGGCGCTCTGGTCCGTCCTGGTCTACTTCCACATAGTGGCTTTTGGCGCGATCCTCCTGTCCGGGTTCTGGTCGCTCATGTCGGAGTCATTCGATCCCCGGTCAGCCAAACATTTGTTCGGGCGCATCGCGGGCGCGGGAACGTTAGGTGGAATCACGGGCGGCCTGATGGCTGAACGGATCGCCGCGGCGTTCTCGCCTAACAGCGTCCTTCTTGTCCTGGCCGTCCTCCACATGCTCTGTTGCGGCGTGCTTGGGTTCGCCCAATTTTCGACATATGGACATCCAGGCCCTGAGCCGGAAAAAGCGATCTCTCCGAAGGAGTTGTTCCGGAAGGCTCCTTATCTCGGAGCGACCGCCATTCTGGTGTTGGCCGGGACTTCTTCGGCCGCGATTCTGGACTACCTATTCAAGGCGGGCGCCGGAGCCGCGATCGGGAGGGGCGCGCCACTGCTCCGGTTCTTCGCGATTTTCTACACTTGCACCCAGATCCTCACGTTTATCAGCCAGACGTTCCTGGCCCAACGATCCCTTCAGCGGTTTGGCATAGGACGCACGATCTCGGCCCTTCCGCTCGGGGTAGGAGGCGGCGCACTAGTCACCTTGCTGGCACCCATATTCCCGGTATTCACATTGTTCCGCCTTTTCGAATCCAGCTTGCGAGGCTCGTTTTTCCGAGCAGGTTATGAAATCCTTTACACGCCGGTTCCGGCCGCGGAGAAGCGTGCCGCCAAGACCCTGATCGATGTCGGGTGCGACCGGGCCGGTGACGCGGTCGGCAGCGGGATCGTGCAGCTCATGCTCTGGTTTGGCCCTTCGTTCATTCCGTCGGGCCTGCTGGGCGCGATCATTGGTTTGACCATCACCGGGGCCTGGGCTGCCTCGAGGCTGGACACGGCGTATTCCGGCCTTGTCAAACAGCGTCTCATCGACCGGGCCGTGGAACTCGACTTCGATGAGATTCATGACTCAACCACTCGTAGCGCGATCGCCCCGGCGCCGGCTGCTAGAGCCGTGAGCACGGCGACGTTCCCGCCAGTTCAGGCCCAAGCTCCCGACAAAGTTGTGAAGGCGGTCGCCGAGCTGCGATCCGGTGACAGGGGCCGCGTTCTTGCGGCGCTTAGCGAGATCGACAGATTGAGCCCTGTGATAGCCGCGCAACTGGTGTCGCTGCTTGCCTGGGATGAGGTCAGCGACGCGGTACGACGCGCGCTCCAATTGGATCCATCTGCAATTACCGGGGTCCTGACAGACCACCTCACGAACCGCGAAGATGTCGAGTTTGGCATTCGGCGACGAATCCCGCGCATCCTCGCGCTTTGCGATTCACAGTTAGCGGTTCACGGTCTCCTCGCAGGATTAGAGGATCTTCGATTCGAAGTCCGATTCCAGTGCTCGCGCGCCTTGGACTCCTTGCTTCAGCGCAGGCCGGACCTCAAGGTCCCGGCTGAGGCCGTCTATGCCGCAGTCGAGCGGGAATTCCATGTCGCGCGCCCGATTCGAGACTCTCGCCGGCTGCTGGATACACGAGACGGGTCCGACCCCAATGCATTTCTCGATGAGATACTCCAGGAACGCGCGGATCAAACGTTGGAGCACATCTTCTCCCTTATCGCTTCAGTGCTGCCGCGAGAAGCGGTGAAGATCGCGTTTCGGGCCCTACATACCGACGATCCCGCGCTGCGGGGTTTAGCGGTCGAATATTTGGATAGCGTTCTACCGGACCATGTGAGAGAAGGCTTATGGGCGCTGACCGATACCAAGCCTCCGGCCCATGCGCAGGATTCCATCCAAGACCTGCTCGGCGAGTTGCTTTGCGCGCACGAATCGCTCTTATTGAAGATGAATGGCGGAAAGGCGCCCGAACGGCCGCAAGAAGATGTGCCGAGTCCGGCAGATGCCGACAGCGGATGCCGGCCTCTGCGTCACGACGGGATCGCTGATCCGCAGCCAAACAGGCAGGTTTGAGCGTGGGTCGATTCAAAAACAGCCACGCCGCAACGGAATCGAGCCTGGCAGATTTGTCTTGCCGCGAACGGCCGGATGGAATTCGGATTGCACTTCAGCAGTTGAGCACACCTTAATTCAAGGAACGAACTCGATGCTCTCGCTCAGAACAGGATGAAGCCAATGCTACCAAAAAGAATATGTGACCTTGGTATCCTTAAAGTTTTCAATCGCTTCAAGTCGCAAGTGTCCCAACTCCTGCGGCAGATTTCGACACCGAATGTCGAAGAGGGAGTGTACCTCGATCTCGTACCTGAGGGTACGCAGCTCATCGTGGAGACTGTAAACCACCGGTATCTGCTTGAAGCTCGCGATGGATGTCACGCACTGCTGAGTGGCCACCCAGAGCTCTGCCCCGAGCCCGTGTGCGGCAAGTTGTACGGTTCGAGATCGAGAACAGCCGCGATGATGCCCGGATTCATCGGACCGGGCCTTTGTCTTGTACTCCTGCATCCGAGTGGGCGCTTCATTCGTACATCGCACGTTCGCGAGGTTCGGAAGGTCAATTCGGCTCATTAGGCGCTTCAGATGGGAAGGCGACGTGCAGTAGTCATGGCAGGTATGAATCACACGAATGGCTGGACCGAGCCGGTCGGCACACCGGAACACGCCGCCGTTGAACGGCGCGTCACCCGTCTCTCCAGGGTCGACCGGCGTGAGCGGCTGCTCGAGACCGCGGCAGGGGAATTTGCATGTACAGGCCTGCGAGGGACGACTACCGCGGCCCTCGCGGAGCGAGCCGGCATTTCGGAGCCCGTTTTGTACATCCACTTCGAGAACAAGGACCGGCTGTTCAAAGAAGCTGTGGAACGGGGCATCGAGAAGCGGCTTCGACTGCTGGAAGCGAAGCTCGCAGGACTCAGTGACAACACTTTGGTTGACCTTGTGAAAAGCATGGCGGAGGCGACGGTGGCTGTCTGTATACCCGACGCCACGAATGCAGTGCTGACCGCCTGGGCGCTACTCGAGTCTCCCGAGGATGCTGTCGAGCTTCATCGAAAAGAAGTCGGCAGCGTGTGCCTGCTCTGGGAGCGGCGGCTTGCCGAGTGCATTCCAGCCCCCCGGTCACGTGGTCTCTTCTATATGCGCGTCGTACCTTACGCCGTACAAGCGTGCATCGCATACGGCTTTTGGCTGGCAGCTCTGCGGCACAGCCCCGCAACTGCGGCGCCACTCGGCCATGAGTTCGCCGAAGGGATCGCTCTGGTAGCAGTCACGCAGGTGACAGCCGGAGTCCAGCGAAAGGGCTTGCCGTGTTCGACAAATCCTCAATGATTATGCCTGTCAGAACAAGGAACCGGAAACGCGGGCGGCAGTGGCTATCGGAAGTGGTTTTTCTCGCGATTACGACGGGTCCGTGGGTTGCTTTGGTATGGCTGTACTGGCCCCGCTCCTGACGGCCGGCACCCGTCTTGTGCGGAGACAGATCTCATCGACGCGGGATCACTGCGGCGGGCCGGCGCGAGTTCTTTTTGCGATGGACGCAACCAGGCGATTGATCACAGTCCGGGACGGAAGGAGGTTTGAAATGGCAAAACGACGCCCAAAGAGTTTGACAGAAGAGGGGGTTGGTCCAGATTCGTCCGGAGCAACGGCACTGGCGAGCAATCAAGATGAACGAGGGGAGATAGCGCGACTGGCATACCAGTTTTGGATCGAGCGCGGATGTCCGATGGAAACTCCTGAAGAGGATTGGTTCCGCGCCGAGGTGGAAGTCAGGTCGCGAGGTTCGGAACGGCGACAGCCCGCCGACAGTGACTGACCTTCACTGCAGAAGTCGGGATCCGGAACGACGTGCTCAACGATACTGGCGCGCGATGCCGTATTTCCGCATGCGGGATTGAAGGGTCGTTCGTTTTAGGCCCAGACGAGCGGCCGCGCCGGTCGGGCCGCCGACCTGCCCCTTGGCTTCCTCCAGCGCTTTGATGATCCGCTCCCGCTCGGCGTGGTGGGACGTTCTTGAAACGCGACTGTGCAGCGAAGCCGGCGAAGACTTCTCCATTAGCTCGGGCATTGCGACATGGAGCGTGCTCCCGCCCGTCAGAATAACTGATCGCTCGATCAGGTTCTGCAGTTCGCGAATGTTGCCCGGCCAGTCGTACCGCGTCAGCGCCTCCAGCGCAGATGTCGGAATGGTGTCGATATTGCGGCCCAACCGGTGTGCGTATTTCTGAACGAAATAGCGCGTCAGCAAGGGAATGTCGTCGCGACGCTCCCGGAGTGGAGGCACATGCAAAGGGAAGACGTGCAGCCTGTAGTACAGGTCTGCGCGAAATCTAGCTTCATCGACCATCGCCTTGAGATCGCGATTGGTTGCGGCCACGAACCGAACGTCCGTTCGGATGGTACGATTGCCGCCAACCCTCTCAAATTCCTGGTCCTGGATTGCGCGGAGCAGCTTCGGCTGGAGTTCGAGGGGCATCTCCCCGATCTCATCAAGGAAGAGCGTACCCTGGTGGGCCAGCTCGAATCGTCCAATCTTTTGCGCAAAGGCTCCGGTGAACGAGCCCTTCTCGTGTCCAAATAGCTCGCTTTCCAGGAGGCTGGAGGGAATCGCGGCGCAGTTCACCTTGATGAAGCTGCCCTTCTTACGGCTGCTCAACTCATGGATTGCCCGGGCGACGAGTTCCTTTCCCGTTCCGGTTTCCCCCAGTATGAGGACGGTTGAATCTGTCGGCGCAACGATCTGAACGCTCTTTAAGACAGATTGAAAGGCCGGTCCTTCACCGACCATGTTCCCAATGTTGTGGTCGAGGCGGATCTCATCTTCGAGGTAGAGCTTCTCCGTAGCGAGCCGCTCCTTCATTTCCGCCAGCTCGCCGTAGGTGAGTGAATTCTCGACCGCGATGGCGATCTGGCATGCGACTTGCGCAAGAAACTGGACGTCGGCGGCAGGCCATGGGTCATCGGTGGTGCGAACGAGCGCCAACGTCCCCAGGGCGCGTTCTCGAGAGATCAAAGGGACCGAGCAAATGGATTTGCATCCCAGCGTCACAAAGCGCCGAAAAACCGGGGACGGATAGCGGTCCATATCGGAGTCGTAAGCGACGACCGGCTTCCCGGTGGCGAGCACCTCGCCCGCGGGCGTATCCTCAGGATCAAAGGGGACCTTGAATTCTTCAAAGAGCTGGGAACACGTGGAATGCAGCGCGTAGGGATCCTGGTTGCCGGTCTTTTCGTTGCACAACGTCAGCAAGGCGTAATCATGGCGGATCACCCTCGAGAGTTGGTCTGAGATCGCAGAGAACAACTCGTCGGGCACCAACTTCGACACAAGTGCGTTGGAGATGTCGAACACCGTTCGCAAGCGGTCCCGCTCTCGCACGACCGTCTGCTTAGCAAGGAAGGCCTCGACGGCGACTGCAAACTCACTTGCGACGCGCTCCAAGAAGGCGATTTCGGCCGGGCTGGGATCGAGTGGCGTCACGGAACTGAACCCGAACGCGCCCAGACGGCTCTCGCCGGCGGTCAGGGGAACAAGAATGAGGGTGTTAATCCCGAACTCCCGGCGAGCGCGGACGACGAACTGCGGCCACCGGGTTTCAGAGTCAAGGCGCAAGATGATTAGCGGCTCCTGGTTCTGCCATACCCAGCCCGCCGGATCCTCGTCGACCGGCATCCGAAGACTAGCGATAGCGGGGTTTCCAGGTGCATTCAAGATGTGCCCACGCATGACGTTCTCAGTCGGATCGTGAAGAATCAGCCCGAGATGGTCAAAACTGACAACTCGGCCAAGAGACTCGGCTACGCCGGTGAGCAGGGCGTCGAGGTCGGTTCGGCCTGCGATTGATCGCGAGAGCGCCAGAACAGCCCCATAGATTTCGCCAGAGGATGCTCCCACAGCCTCGATCATGACGAACTCCGGCTCCTGATGACGGCATACGCGCCAGGAGGCCATGCTCCGTGAAATACCTTGCACCAGTGTTTCTTCAGCGTAGACCAGAATGACCTGTTCACAAATTCCCTCTCTTCCGCCTGGCGTTATGCTGGCAAACGCAGTGCCCATTCCACACCCCTGTGGAATCAAGGAGTTGCAGGATCGCCTCTTCGGCACTTCGTCATGTGACGAAGTGAAGTGCCGACACAGAAATGAACGGTACCGGACCTGCGCGAACTCAGGAGCGTTTTCTGGTGCGGGCGGCGCCGAGGTTTCGCCCGATGGAAAGGTGCGGTCCTTCCCGGCCGATCTCCTCGACAATATAAGAACTGTAGACTCCGGAGGCGCTCAATTGAACGCCCCTCCCAGCCAGACGAGACAGGAGCGAGCGACCCTGTTCGTCAATATGGGAAACGTCGCGCAAAAAGAGATGAACCGGTCTCCCCTGAGCCATCGCCTGATGGCTGCACGTCTCGACCGCGTCAACGCAGTCGTCCACAAGATGGCCATCCACGGTGATCCTAATCGCGTTAGGTTCGTCAGCCGTCAATATCCGAATCATTTCAGATCCTCTCACTCTGAAACGATGCACATGCAACTCCAACGCTGAGAGACGCTTCTTAAGCACTTACAGCCACTGGTGACGCCGACTCTCGGCAAACGCTATGGCAGGCGCCGATTCGTCCCGGATGCACGCCGCCTGAACAGCTCCCCGTGGTCCGGTGAAAGCGAATTTCGGCGGTTCGGCACCTGGGATCGGCAGGCGCCGAATGTGCCGAGGCTTCTTCCTGCCGCTGCGGCGACAAGTGCTTGATTCCGTGTGGCCCGGCAAACGGCATGCTGGGTGCACCTCGTCGCAGCGCGCCATGAAGGTAACACCAATGAGTAGAAAGCCGCAACGATACAGTCGAACTATCCGATGCACCTTGCTCCTGGGATCGCTCGCGCTGGCCGCGCCAGCACAGGAGTCGACATCTTCCCCGGAAATACTCACGGTCGATCAGGCAGTCCGCCACGCACTTGAGAAGAATCCTTCGCTGCGGACGGCGGAACTCGACGTTGAAAAAGCCGGGGACGATCTGTCCGCATTTCGCACTCGCCGGCTTCCTTCGATGAAGTGGAGTGTGCTCGGCGGGCAACTGCTCACAAAACCAACGGTTAACTTCGACCGCGGCGTCTTCGGCACATATCCCGGTGTCGGTCCCATCCCGGGAGAGGACACCAAAGTAAACATCCCTCGTAAGCCCACTGCATTCGTGTTTGGCCAGATCCTTCAGCCGCTAAGCCAGCAATACCGGCTCGGCCTTGGAGTAAAGATGCTCGATCTGGGACGGCAGTTCGAAGCGGCCAAGCTGGCTGAACGCCGCGCCGCCGTCGCGGAGCAGGTACGCAAAACCTACTACCGGTTGATCGAGACACAGAGCGCACTCGAGAGCGTGGAGAAGTCGCTTCCACTTTACCGGGAAACGGTACGACTCGCCACGGTTGGACTCAAGTTGGAGACCGTTCTGCCAAGCCAACGGTTGAAAGCGGAGGCAGAAAACGCAAAGGTGGAACTCGAAGCGCTCAAGCTGCGCAATCCCATGGCTACGCAGATGGAGGCGCTCAATGAGCTCATGGGACGGCCCGTGAATACGCCGCTCCAGACGGTAGGCGTTGAGCAGATCGCCGATGAAAGGATCGAGCCCGATGAAGCTATTCAGAAGGCCCTGGCCCAACGTCCGGAGGTGCGGCAGGCGAGCCTCCGAATCCAGCAAGCCGATCTGGATGTGCGGGTCAAGAAGTCCGAATACATCCCTGATATCAGCCTTGCGCTGACTTACGGCTCGGCCTTCAACTTTCAAAACGCTCTGCCGCAGAACGTGGCAACTGCTGGCATGTACCTCGAATGGGAAGTGTTCGACTGGGGCCGGAAGAAGCAAGAGATGAGCGCCAAGCGTCGAATTGCCTCGCAGGCGCGGGTTGCCGAGGAAGCTCTCGACCGGCGGATCCGAGTTGAGGTCGGACAGGCAATCCGGCAGATGACCGAGGCCGCTCAACGGGTGAGAGTCAGTACGTTGACGCAGCGGGCCGCCCGCGAGGGACTGCGCGAACAGCAGTCAGCCTTCGGCCGTGAGGCTGTGCTCTTGAAGGACGTTCTGCAGGCACAAACAGTTCTGGCGGCAGCGGACGACGAACACCGTCGCGCGCTGGCCGCTTATTGGTCCGCTAGGGCCGAATTGAAGCGAGTTTTGGGGGAACAATGAAAACATACACACATTTTTACGCCGCGATCCTGGCCGGGGGGGTGCTCGTCCTTAGCGGGTGCACGGACGGAAGATCAGACGTGCAAGCCGCGGTGGCCATACCTGTGCAGACGGCCGTGGTCGAAGAAATAACGGTGGACACGGCCACTCACTACTCGGCGACGATTGAACCGGACACCACCGTGGAGATGGCGTTCAAAGTGGATGGCTATGTGGACGCGCTCCTCAAGGTTGGCGGCCGCAGTGTGCAGGTAGGCGACTTTGTTGCGAAAGGGGCCGTGCTTGCGCGCGTCCGCCAGAGCGACTACCGGGCCGGCCTCGATGCATCGCGCGCGCAAGCACTGCAAGCCGATGAAGGGCTCAAGGTGGCCACGTGGCAGTTGTCGCAAGTGGAGGCGATCTACACGAAGGCTTCGCTCGACGCTGAGCGGGCAACGGCTCTCTACCAGGAGAAAGCTCTCACCAAACCGGACTTAGACGCCGCACGGGCGCAACTGGATTCCACCCGCGCCCAGGTGGAGGCCGCTCGGAAGAACGTGGAAGTGCAGCGCAATCTGTTGGAGAGCGCCAAAGCACGGGAGCGATCATCCACCATCACGTTCGACGACACCGCGTTGGTGGCGCCCATGTCGGCGATCGTACTGGAGAAGCGGGTCGAGCAGGGCACTCTAGTCGGCCGTGGTTCGCCTGTCTTCCGGCTAGGCGACGTCAACACGGTCCGTATGGCATTCGGCGTTCCGGACACGCTTGTATCCAGAATGGCGCTAGGCGCTATCCTCACGGTCCACGTAGACGCGTTTCCGGAAAACTCGTTTCAGGGCCGTATCCGGGAGATCGGTGCGGCAGCGGATCCGGCGACGCGCCTGTATCGAGTGGAGGTGGCGATTCCGAACGTAAGGCAGCAACTAAAAACCGGCATGATGGGCAAGGTCGCGGTTCCGGGAACTCAGGCGGCCTCGCTGCTGCCCGCGGTTCCGGCTACCGCACTGCTGCGGTCACCTTCGGATCCCAATGCCGCCTCTGTTTTCGTTGTCGAGGGCGGATCGGCAAAGACGCTGGCACGCCTTCGGACCATCCGTCTCGGACAGTTCGCCGGTTCCCGCGTCACTGTGCTCGCCGGCCTGAAGAAAGGGGAGCCAGTCGTGACGGGCGGGAAGCAGAACCTTGTAGATGGCGCTCTGATCCGCATCGCGGAATGAAAGAACACACATGGCACACATAACAGATCAGGAATTGATTGCACGCAGCCGGTCGAGCGCGCGCTACGTCATCAACCATCCGCAAGTCGCTTTTGTCGGCCTGGCAGCGGTTGTTGCGTGGGGTATATTCGGCTACCTGAAGATGCCACAGCGCAAGGACCCAGACATTCAGGTCCGGCAATGCATGATCGTGACCCCGTGGCCGGGAGTCCAGGCGGCACGGGTCGAGCAGTTGATCACCAGGAAAATCGAACGCCAGGTTGGGCTGAATGCCCGTATCGATGAGATCAAGTCGATTTCACGAAACGGCCTCTCTGTTGTGTTCGGAGAGGTACAGGAGAAGGGCAACTTCGACGTGCTGAAGGAGTTCGATGACTTGAAGGGCAAACTGGATGGGATTCGGGACTTGCCAGACGGATCCGGTCCGATCTACTTCGTCAAGGATTTTGGCGATACGGCGGCGCTCATGCTGACGGTGGCGTCGCCACGAGTTGGCGCAGACGAGATCACGTGGCGTGCGGCTGAGATTCGCAAGGCGATTGAGGATGCCCGGCGCGGGTTGCCAGGTGGCCGAGCGGCAGTTGTGCTGGCCCATCCGGCCGGCATGGATCCCGAATTACTCCGAAGACTGGCGGAGTTGCTGCGCCTGTCCTGGGTGAGTCGCAAGATCGGGGAACGAATACAGATTCTTCAGGGTTCGGGCTTTATCGCGCTGGATCTCGCCACTACCCGTTCCGAAGAAGATCTGCGCAACGAACTGCTGCATTTTGCGGAGGAGAACATAAGAAGCGACCAGGTCCATCCTGACTTGTGGGTCCCCATCATCGTGCGCGACCCCGCGGACACGGCGCGGCTGCTGGCTTCCGTGGCCGGCGACAAATACAGCTACCGGGAGATGGATAATTTCACCGACGTCATCGAACGACAGTTAAAGCTCATTCCTTTAGTGAGCAAGGTGGAACGCGCGGGCGTACTGGATGAGCGTGTGTATCTCACGTATTCCCAGAACCGTCTCGCCGCCTATGGACTCTCCCCCGTCGCCTTCCTGCAGGCGCTGCGACAGCGAAACGTCACGGCCGCGGGCGGCGAAGTTAACGCCGGAGGAAGGAACATCGCGATTATCCCCGCGGGCGAGTTTCGCTCCGCTGACGAAATCGGAAGTGTCGCCGTCGGAACGGCGCCCGGGGGCGCTCCGATCTATCTCCGCGATGTCGCGGAAATACAACGCGAATATGAGAGCCCCGCGCAGTACTTGAACCACTATATACGTCGATCTGCCGGTGGAGACTGGGTGTCTACACGCGCCATCACGCTGTCTGTTCAGATGCGCAAAGGCGAGCAGATCGGAGTGTTCGGCAAGCTGGTCGACGAACGAATGGAGCAAGTGAAACGGCTACTGCCCGCCGACCTGGTTTTGGCCAGAACGTCGGATCAGCCGCGGCAGGTGACGGAGAACATCGACCTTTTCATGATGAGCCTCTGGGAGGCGATTCTGCTCGTCGTCGTGGTCTCGTGGCTCGGGTTCTGGAGCTGGCGTTCCGCAATTCTCATGGCGCTAGCCATTCCAATTACGCTCGCGCTGACGTTTGGCATGATGTACGTCCTTGGAATCGATTTGCAGCAGGTTTCCATCGCCTCGTTAATCATCGCGCTCGGGCTTCTGGTGGACGTTCCGGTAGTTTCCGGCGACGCCATAGAGCGCTCGATGGGCAAAGGACACAAGAAACCTGTTGCCGCGTGGCTGGGACCGACGAAGTTGTTCACGACGATGATGTATGCAACGATCACAAACATCGTCGCTTATCTGCCGTTCCTGATGTTGACGGGAGACACCGGCAAATTCATGTATAGCTTGCCGATCGTGATCACGTGTTCCCTGATTGCGGCACAGATCGTGGCGATGACGTTCGTACCCCTGATCAGCCGCTATCTGCTCAAGCCCAAAGCGGAGGTTCCCATTGAGCAGCAAAGAACGACGGGCTACGGCAAATGGTATTGGAAGATCGGCTCCTGGGCCATCGCTCATCGAAAACTCTGTGCCCTTGGATCGCTCAGCGTACTGGTCGTCGGGTTCCTGTTCTTGCAGCAATTGCCGCAGCAGTTCTTTCCGAAGGATCTGCAATACCTGTCGTACGTGGACGTCTGGCTGCCCGAGGATGCTCCTTTGGAGGCGACGGCGCAGGCCAGCCGAAAGGCGGAGCGCATTATCCGGGAGGTAACGGAAGAATACGGCCGCGAGCACAAGAAGCCGGACGGCGTCCTTAAGTCTCTCACTACGTTCGTGGGCGGAGGTGGGCCCCGGTTCTGGCTTTCAGCGACTCCGGAAGCCCGGCAGGCGAATTATGCACAAATCGTGGTCGAAGTCGCCGACAAGCACGACACGAACCACCTGGTAGGCCCATGGCAATCCGCGCTTTCGGCCGGCGTTCCTGAGGCACGCCTCGACGTGCGCCAACTGGAGACCGGTAAGCCCATCGGAATACCGGTTCAAATCCGCCTGATGGGCGACGACATTCCTACGCTGCGGGCGGAAGCCGAACGTTTGAAGGCGGTCTTCCGGGAAGTTCCGTTCGCGTTGCGCATCCGTGACGACTGGGGTGTCGACAGTTTGCAGACGGTCTTCACGCTGGATCAGGACCGCGCCGCCGCGGCCGGAGTCACGGCACAAGACCTGGAGGCAAGCACCGCTGTCGCCGTTGACGGATTCCCGGTAACGACATACCGGGAGGGGGACAAGCAACTGCCCGTGGTGGCTCGCATGCGGATGGATGAACGGAATGTGCTGTCGCGGCTCGACGATCTATACGTTTACTCGTCGCAGGATGCGCGACGCGTGCCGCTCAGACAGGTAGCTACTGTTGAGCACAAGTTCGAACCGGCCCGGCTCCGCCGTTTCAACCAGTTCCTGACGGTGACGGTGTCGTGCTTTCCGGCGCCGGGGCGGCTCCCTTCGGAGGTCCTGGTCGCCGCCTCCGCTGGACTTGAGGAATTCACGCGCACCCTGGCGCCGGGAGTGAGGATGGAGATTGCAGGAGAGCACAAGGAGCAGGTGAACGGATTTGAGGAACTGACGGCGGTGCTCGCAATATCCATCCTGCTGATATACGTAGCTTTGGTGGTGCAGTTCAAGAGCGCCATCAAGCCGGTCCTGGTCTTCGCTGCCATCCCTTACGGCATGACGGGCGCGGTTGCTTCCTTGTGGCTGATGGGCGCGCCGTTCGGATTCATGGCCTTTCTTGGAGTTGTCTCGCTGGTTGGCGTTATTGTCAGTCACATCATTGTGCTGTTTGACTTCATCGAAGAGCGACGGGAGCACGGGGCGCCGCTCGAGCAGGCACTGCTCGACGCGGGAATTCAGCGGCTGCGCCCGGTGATGATCACTGTTGCGGCTACCGTTCTGGCTCTCTTCCCGTTGGCGAGCCACGGCGGCCCCTTGTGGGAGCCGCTCTGCTACGCCCAGATTGGCGGGTTGAGTATTGCGACGTTCATCACGTTGGGGCTGGTACCTGTGTTGTACGCGATTGCCGTAAAGGACCTGCAATGGATCGCCTGGAGCAGTTCGGCTGATCATGCGGTCTCAGTGGGCCCCGAGATGGTGGCTGAGGTATGAAGCGCGTGGAAGGCAAATGGCGAGGTCGTCTGCTGCCATCGGCACATGGCGAATACCTTCAGCAATCTTCGGACGTAACCGCTTCAAAAGTGTGCACTTACGGTGTAGCGCTTTTGGCTGCCGACATGCACTTTAAGCGGGTGCAATCGAGTGGTGGAAGCGCGACGGTCGGGTCCAATCGATGGCGCGCAGTCGGCCTACAGAGCGAGGAAATCATGACAGATCAGATCGACTTCTTGAAAGCAGCGCTTCGGAAAAAGCAGTCCGAACTGGCGCGCGGAATTCGTTCGCATAGCGCTGAACTGAGTGTCGGCGAGGGCGAGCACGATGTACTGGATCAGATGCAGAACATGATCAGACGGGATGAATCGGTCGCGTTCCTGGATGTGCTGACCCGCACCCTGGCGGATGTGGATGCTTCACTGCTGGCGATGAACGAAGGTTCGTACGGCATGTGCGCCGACTGTGGCGAGCCGATCGCCACCAAACGCTTGTTGGCGATCCCTTGGGCCTCGCACTGTATCCGCTGTCAGGAAGCGATCGATCATGGCAATCACGGATACGCGGCGGTCCCTCGTTGGGACGAGGCGGCCTAGCCGCATTGTCCTGGGCAAAGAACGATTGAATTAAAGGACTTCTATGACATCGCTAAACGACTCGAGAGTGGCCTATTTCTCCATGGAGATCGCGCTCAATCCGGCCATGCCGACGTACTCAGGCGGACTCGGCATCCTGGCCGGCGACACACTGCGCTCCGCCGCGGATCTTGGAGTCCACATGGTGGCTGTTTCGCTACTACACCGGAAGGGCTACTTCCGGCAGCATGTGGACGAATATGGCAACCAGTTTGAAGAGTCCGCGCCGTGGGCGCCGGAACAGTTCCTGGAACCGATGAAGCCCGTGGTCACGGTATCGATCGCCGGACGCGAAGTCCGCGTCAGGGCGTGGCGCTACCTGATTGAGGGAATCACCGGCCATATCGTGCCGGTTTATCTCCTGGACACATCCTTTCCGGAGAACACTGCCTGGGACCAGACGCTCACTGACAATCTCTACGGAGGGGACAATTACTACAGGCTGTGTCAGGAAGCGATTCTCGGCATCGGCGGCGCCCAGATATTGCCGAAGCTTGGCCACCATCACATCGGCAGTTATCATATGAACGAAGGCCATTCGGCCCTGTTGGGTGTCGCGCTTGTCGAGCAGCGCCTCGGCGCGCACCAGCTCCGGTCGGCCACCGACGAGGATATTCTCGCGGCCAGGCACAAGATTGTCTTCACAACCCATACGCCGGTCCCCGCGGGACATGACCAGTTCACCTTGGACATGGTTCGCGAGGTCTTGGGTGAGGACCGGGCATGGGCGGTGGAGCGCACCGGCGCGTGTCCGGATGGGTCACTGAATATGACCCTGCTTGCGCTCTTCTCGTCGCGCTACATCAATGGCGTCGCGATGCGTCACGGCGAAGTGTCGCGGAGTATGTTCCCGCAATATCCGATCCGCGCGATCACGAACGGCGTCCACGCCACGACCTGGACGACTGCTCCGTTCCGTCAACTCTACGATCAGCACATCCCGGAGTGGAGGCGCGACAACCTGTACCTCAGGTACGCCCTCGGCATTCCGCTCGAAGAGATCCGCGAGGCGCACCGGGAAGCGAAAAGAGCGCTCGTCTGTGAGGTTCATCGCCGGACAGGGCAGGTTTTGGACCCGAGCGTGATGACCATAGGCTTCGCACGAAGGGCGGCAACCTACAAACGAGGAGACTTGATCTTTCGTGACCGCGACCGTCTGCGATGGATCGCGCACACTGTCGGAGGTCTGCAGATCGTTTTCGGCGGAAAGGCGCATCCCCGCGATGGAGGCGGCAAGGAACTGATCCGGAGAATCGCGGATCACGCACAATCGCTCCACGGCCAGATAAAGGTCGTCTACGTGGAAGACTTCGATTGGCAGTGGGCGCCTCTCCTCTACAGCGGCGTGGATCTCTGGCTGAACACTCCGAAGCGCCCGCAAGAAGCCTCGGGCACCAGCGGCATGAAGGCCGCTCTGAACGGAGTGCCGAGCCTCAGCATCCTTGACGGTTGGTGGATCGAAGGGTGCCTGGAGGGCGTTACCGGTTGGGGCTTCGGCGACCACACTGCGGATGTCGACGATGAAGCGTATGAAGCGGGATCCCTCTATCACAAGCTGGAGCGTGTCATTGTGCCGATGTTCTATTCCAACCCCGATGCATATACTCGCGTGATGCGCGGCGCGATCGCAGCCAATGGTTCGTTCTTCAATACGCATCGCATGGTGTTGCAATACCTGGACAACGCCTGGTTCCGCGACGAAGCGCAAGAGTCCGCAGAACAGATATCCGCGGAGGTCCGGACGGCCTGAGGGCTGAGAAGGGCAAATGACCTAAATGCGGCGGCTGCGGAACGCCGGCAAGGAGGAATTCTGAGATGCCTTACGATATTCGCTCGTTGGTTAAGGAACATCACGCGTTCTACGAGGTATTGCCATACTATGTCGTGATCGATGAAAGGAGCGAAGGGCGCCCGGCGGCGACTGCTAAGGTTCATGCCGGTTATGACATCGATATCTACGGCGAAAGAACCAAGTCCGATGCGTCGTGGACGCCCTCGCCGGAAAAGTATGCTCTGAGTTACGCCGCACTAAAGAAGATAGCGGAAAGGGTCTCGCAGCATGCCAACGGTTCCTGCTCGCTCCAGGTGATTCCGTCTCCTTCGACCGTCGTCTTCGATTTCCGGGATCACGGGAAGATGGAAGCAACGCTCCGGCTCAGAATCTCACACGGGCGGGGTCTCGACAAACCTGCCGGCCAGCCGGAACAAAGCGCGCTTGAGGAAGTCGCACAAGAACTCAAGAGCATGGGTTTTGCGCGGCGATGACCGGCCAATGGAGAAGTCGAAAAGCGGTGTATGCGACTGGCTTAGTATGAAAACACTTAATGTGCTCTTTGTGATCGTGCTCAGCGCCGCACTGGCGGCAGAAGAGATTCCACTTAAAGGGGGGCTCTCCGCGCGCGGCTTGAATGAGGCGCTCGTCGGGGTAGCGGAACGGGTTACGCCGGCCGTTGCCATGGTGATCGTGGAGGGGTATCAGCAGGTGGCGCACAACCCGGGCGGCGCAAACACTTTTGGCATGCGACGGGCCGGCGGATCCGGTGTGATTGTCAGTGCCGATGGCTACATCGTCACCAACGCTCACGTCGTCACCGGCAGTACGAGAATTCAGGTGCAGCTTTCATCGAACCGCGCCGGGGCGGGTCGAAGCGTCGTGCGGCCGCCAGGACCTCTAATGACGGCGCGGCTGATTGGGCTCGACGCCGAAACCGACCTCGCACTCCTCAAAGTGGATGCCAACGGTTTGCCGTTTCTCGAACTGGCGGACTCCGATACCGTCCGGCAGGGGCAACTGGTGGTCGCGGTGGGCAGTCCCGGCGGCCTCGAGAGTTCCATGAGCATGGGTGTAATCAGCGCGGTCGCGAGGCAGCTTCAACCCGACGACCGCGTCGCGTATCTCCAGACGGACGCGCCCATCAATCCTGGCAACAGTGGTGGAGCGCTGGTGGATATCGAGGGACGCTTCGTCGGTATCAACACGATGATTCTCACGCAGTCAGGCGGCAGCGAAGGTCTCGGGTTTGCCGTTCCGAGCAACATCGTGCGGTTTGTGATCGATCAGATGCGGCGAAACGGCTTCGTGTTGAGAGGCGAGATCGGGGCCGAAGCCCAGACGGTGACAACGGGACTAGCCGCGGCGCTGGGCCTGCCGCGCGACAGCGGCGTGGTCCTTGCGGACGTGCTGCCCGGAGGACCCGCCGACGCCGCCGGCTTGAAGATCGGCGACATCGTGCTGTCGCTCAACGGCAAGCCGATGGAGAACGCCCGGCAGTTTCACGTGAACCTGTACCGGCACGGCGTCTCGAGTAGCGTGACCTTACAGATCCTGCGTGGCGCCGATACTATCGAGAAGAAGGTAGTCGTATTGGCGCGCTCGAACAGCCCGGAGCGCTTTGCATCCTGGGTAAACGAACGCCAGCATCTGGTGCCTCGGCTCTCGGTCCTGGTGTTACCCATTGACGGGTCGATTGCCGAACTCTTGGGGGGAGCGCCGCGCCGCTCGTATGGCATCCTTGTCGCCCGGCTCGCTATGACAACCAACGGTCCGAGCGGTGATCTGCTGCCGGGCGACATCATCTACGATGTCAACAATAAGCCGGTATCCACAATGCGCGAACTGCGCGCGGTTGTCGATATGCAGAAGGATAACGAGCCCGTCGTGCTCCAGGTGGAACGCGCGGGAAGGATCCGCTACGTCGAGATGCGGCTAGATTAGCATTTACCGCTTTGCCCAGCCAAACGTAAGACAGGCCAGGCCCGCGAAGACCAGCGCGGCGTAAGGATACCTTGCCCGCCACGCGTTTCTGCGCCGACTCTGTCACTAATAACTCGGATTTCTAGAAACAAAGGAAAGCTATGGTCATACGTCGAACAGTTTCACTTCGTAATTGGTGTCTATGCGCAGCCTTACTAATGGCCGCGTCGAGCCTTCTACCTCAAGCAGCGGTAGCCCAAGGGCCGCCCGACATGATCGCGCCACCCGACATCAAAGACAGGTACATTATCAGTTTCCTTCCCGGCATTACTGGAACGGAACGGGCGGAAGCCGCGCGCCTCGCCGGGGCTGTGCCACTCGTCGATCTCGGACTCATAAGCGCCGTGTCGGTCCGAATTCCGGACATCAACATCCTGACCGCGCTGCAAGGGCTTCCAGGGGTCGTTAAGGTTGTGCCGGACCGGAGGATTTTCGCGCTTCAGACAGACCCGGTCAAGGGCAATGGTGGAGGCTCCGGCCTCACCGGTGCAAGGAACATTGGAAGCTTTGACACATCGGAAACCGTTCCCGCGGGCGTCAAGCGCGTCGGCGAGCCAACGACGGGCGCAGAAGGAGCCGGCGTCGGCATTATGATCGGGGACACGGGCATTGACTGGGCGCACCCGGATCTTATGGTCGCTTCGGATCGATTCGATGCGTTCGGAGGCTCCTGTATCGACATGCATGGCCACGGGACTCATGTGGCCGGCACGGTGGCTGCCCTGAAAAACGACATCGGCGTAGTGGGTGTTGCGCCAGGAGCGACGCTCTACTGCGGCAAAGTGCTCGCCGACAACGGCTCCGGCAGCGACTCGAACATCATCGAACTCCTTCAATGGGTGGTCAACAAGAACGCCGAGGGGGTGAACCCGCGGATTCTGGTTGTCAACCTCAGCCTGGGCCGCGAAAAAGTGGACGGCGACATGGACGGACCATTGCGTGAAGCGATCCAGGCCGCCTACAAGACCGGCGTGACCATAATCGTGGCAGCCGGCAATGATGCGTCCGTTGAGGTGAAGGACCAGGCGCCGTCCGGTTTCCCCGAGGTGATTGCCGTCGCAAGCACCACCGCCGAAGAGGGCTACTCCAGCGGGTGTCCATTTATCGACGGGAGAATTGCCGCCGGGACGGCTTCGTACTTCACGACCGATGGCGCCTTCGACTCCGAGACCGGCATAGGAGTGACGATCTCGGCTCCTGGCGGCACTCGGGAGAACGTCAATCTCTTCTGCCGGATCAGTTGCGAAGGGATCCTCTCAACAGCCGTGGGTGGCGGGACGACCCGGAGCGTCGGGGGTTCCGCCGCCTGCGGCACGAGCATGGCCGCGCCACACGTCGCCGGACTGGTTGCCCGCATGATCGAAGCAGGGATCTCCGGGCCTGAGATCATCCGCACCCGGCTACGCGCGAATGCGATTGGCCAAGGGAGCGAACCACTCGACTCCCCCGGCGCAGCCTACACCCACGACGGCGAGCGCGAGGGCATAGCCGTCTGGCGACCTTAATATCAACATCTTCCGTTTTGACAGAAAGGAGAACTATAAGGATGAGACACATTAATCTGGCGATCCTCGTGAGTCTCGGCGTTGCCGCCTTCGCGCAGGAGGTGCACTTCGACTACGATCGTTCGGCAAACTTCGGCGCGTACAAGACCTATCAGTGGGTCGATTACAGAGAAGTGCCGGTTGGCGACCAGATCCTGGATCAGGACATCAAGCGCGCCGTGGACGCGCAACTCGCCGGCAAGGGTTTGCGACGGGTCGAGAGCGGCGGCGACCTCCTTGTCGGCTACCAGGCAGGGATCTCACAGGAGAAGGAGTTTAATAGCTTGGGTGGATGGGGTGGCCCCGGTGGTTGGGGCGGCCCGTGGGGCAATTGGGGCAACACTCGGGTGACCTCGTCGACTATCGATGTCGGCAAGTTGGTGATTGGGCTGTTCGACCCAGCCTCCAAGCACCTCGTCTGGCGTGGCTCGGCATCCAAGACGCTCGACATCAAGAAGGATCCCGACAAGAACTACCGCAATCTCGAGAAAGCGATGGCCAAGCTTTTCAGGAACTATCCGCCACGCGGGCGCAAAAACTGATCTGCGGTCCGAGTGAAGGCCGCCCGCAAGGCGTGCTTCAGAACCGGATCTTCAAGCCCAACTGGTATACGCGAGGCGTAAACGCCGTGGTCGATTTTCCGAAAGCCGCGCCAGGTCCAGTGTGAGCGTTGTCTGCGCATTGCCGGTGGCTGGATTACCGAGATTCACGCGACTAAACGCGTTGAAGGCATCCAGGCGCAGTAACGCAGTGATTCTTTCGGTAGCAACCAAGGTTTTCGCCAGCGAGAGATCGGTCTGTGCGAATCCAGGCCTGGGAATCGTGTTGCGGCCAAGGTTGCCGTCCCTTCCCGGTGCCGGAGCCGTAAAGTCGGAGACCTTGGGAATGCCGGTCTGATAATCCCGCCGTTTCCAACCTGGCGTCTTGACGCCAGGTCCCGGCGCGTTAGGCCGATCCTGCTGAGCCGTGTCGTCGGCATTGTGGTCGCCCCGCGGAAAGGAGCCGAAGATCGTTACCGTGTTAGGAGTTCCGGCCTGTAAGATCGCAAAGCCGGATAATTGCCAGCCGCCAAACAAGGAACGCTGCCAGCTCTGCCGCGGGCCTCGGAAGAAGGGAAGTTCCCAGAGCGCGAAGATGACCAGCTTGTGCCCTGCGTCGAAGCCGGCAAGTCCCTTTTCGCCGGCCCGGCTGTAGGCATTCTGCCAGGCGGCATAATCGAAGCTCTGGTCGGTGTCGTCGATTGCCTTGCCGAAAGCATAAGCGGCCTGCAGGTTGTATCCCGCACTGAAGGCTCGTCTTAAAAGCCGTACCGAAGTTCCGACCGAGACTGACAGCGAGGTTCCCTCTGCTGGTAGGGTCCCAGGCGAATCCCAGGCGGGGAGCGAAATTCAGCATGTCCGTCGGAAACAACTCGTCGACATACTCCAGTCTTGTGCTCGCCAGACGCTCCGTGTAAGTGTTGCCGGGGCCGAACTGGAGGTTACGAAGCCGTTCGGAGCGGCAGGCCTGGCTGCCGTAGCGATCGTACCTGAGGCCAATATTTAAGGTGAGCTTCCGGTTCCTTTCCAATCGTCGTTGATGAACAGAGCCCACTCGGTGTTTTCGGACCCTATGAAACTGGTTACGGGCTCTCCGGTTAATGGAGAACTTGTCGATGACCTACCAAGGGCGGCGCGCCCACCTGCACATCCGACGTCGGCCGGACCTCACCATCGAGGATCGCGGTGGAGTTCTCCTTCAATACCCCCGCCTGGCGGATGATTCGAGTCAGGATGGTTGTCGGAATCGCCATCAACGAAAACCTCCAGCGCGGTATCGCCGCGGCTACGGAAGAAGACGCGGAGAGCGGCCAGAATGGAGAGGGCGAGTGGGACCACGAACTCACCCCTGTAACTTGGTTCGACGGGCGCACAGGCCGCCAGCGCCAGTCCGCAAATTGCGGATCTCACAGATTCACGGAGTATTGACTAAACAGATCCTCAGATTACGGGAATCGTGTTCGCGGCCTGGCTCTTGATGCGGCTTTCGTCGCGTAGACGGACAATGTCGCCGTCCGGGACGGCCCAGTTCCCTGTCACCGTAGACCGGGCCGCGATGAAGGCGGCCAGCGTGCCGGTGTTGGCGGCGATGAAGCCGTTGGAGGCGATGGATTCCGAGACCGCGGTGGTGTAATTCACGCCGCCGTCAAACTGGTTGTTGGTGACAAACAGGGAAGTGAAGATGCCGTCGATGGCGGCCGCGCCGCCGGTGGTGCTGGCAATCTGGCGCAGACGTTCCGCGATCGCTGCGCCGATGGTCAAGCGATCGAGGCGGTTGGAGACCACTTTGCAGGATGCGCCGGTGCCGTTGAACTGGACCGTGCCCTGCGCCAGGCGGGGGCGGAGGCGACCCAATTCCTCGTCGGTGAGTTCCGGGGGTTTGGGTAGTCCGTAGAGCGAGACGGTACCGTCGATCACGTTGCTTTCGAGGAACACATCCGGTCGCGCGTCGGCGACCATCAGTGCGATGGCTGGCGTGGCGGCTGCCGCGGCGGCGTAGATGTTCTGGAACAACAGCACCATCTGCGACTCCGTAACCTGAGGCAGGGACCGGAAGAGGTTGTCGTAGGCTTCTGTCTCGGCCGGTGTCAGTTCCGGACGCGCGGCGGCGAGCGAACTGCGCAACGGGACGGCAAAGTTCTGTTGCACGGCCTGTGGGCCGGGCGC
>JAEUQD010000365.1 GCA_016789925.1 Bryobacterales bacterium
GTTGTAAGTACGGGCGCTGACGCTGAATCCGGAAAGGAGCCAAGCTGGCTAGTCCGTTGTCATCGTCCACACAGGGTCCACTTCGTATCGTCGCGATTGGAGGGGGCACAGGGTTATCGGCCTTACTGCATGGCTTGAAGGAATACGTACCGCATCCGGTACCCGGGGCCATGGCGGAGCCGCCGGCGCGTTTGCCGGTGATCGACATCACGGCCGTCGTCACGGTGACCGATGACGGGGGTAGTTCCGGTCGTCTGCGCCGGGAACTCGACGCGCCGCCGCCCGGCGACATCCGCAATTGCATGGTGGCGCTATCGGAAGACGAAGCCCTGCTTTCGCGGCTGTTTCAATACCGGTTTCCCGCCGGAAGAGGCCTGAAAGGCCACAGTTTTGGCAACCTGTTTCTCACAGCGCTGACGGATCTGACGGGCGATTTCGCGAAAGCGGTGTCGATCTCGTCGGAAATTCTGGCCAGCCGAGGCCGGATATTCCCGTCTACGGCGGCGAAGGTGTCTCTCGAAGCCGAGCTGGTCGACGGGTCGATCGTCGAGGGGGAAACCAAGATCAGCCGGAGCAAACTGGCAATTCAGGAGATCCGGCTGAAGCCGGCCAGAGTACGACCGATCAAAGAGACACTGACGGCGATTGAAGAAGCGGATTTGATCTGTATGGGGCCAGGGTCGCTGTTCACGAGCGTGATTCCCAATCTGCTTGTGGATGGTGTGGCGGCAGCCATCAAGAGGTCGCCGGCGCGCAAAGCATATTTTGTGAACCTGATGTGGCAGCCCGGCGAGACTATTGACTTTAAGGCGTCGGACCACGTGCTGGCGATTCATCGCCATTCGATCGAAGGCCTGGTGGACACGGTTGTGCTGAATACGCGGCCGATCACGGGTTCGCGGCGGCGACGATACGCGGCGCAGCAGGTGTTTCCCGTGCAGAACGACTATCCCACGCTGTCGGAACTGGGATTACGCGTGGTAGGCAGGAACCTGCTGTCACGGGGTGAGACCATCCGGCACGCACCGGATGCAACTGCGTCGGTTGCGGTGGAACTCGCACAAGAGTCGCGGGCCTCGCGGCTGGGCGGACGGAGTTCGTTGATGGCGATTGGCGCTTATTCATTGGCGCATCCATGACCAAGACCATTTCCGTGGCGATTCTCGCGGCCGGTTTGGGCACGCGGATGAAGTCGAAGAAAGCCAAGGTGCTGCACCGGGCCGGCGGGCTTAGTTTGGTGGAACACGTGGTGCGCGGCGCGCTGGAGATCACCGCGGCTGAGAATATCGTCGTCGTGGTGGGTCACCAGGCGGCGGAAGTGAAAGCCGTGCTCGCGCCCTACGGAGTGCGGTTTGCGGAGCAGACGGAGCAGCACGGCACGGGCCACGCGCTCCAGATGACGGAGCCGCTGTTGGGGCGGGCCGATGGCCACCTGATCGTTCTTTACGGGGACTGTCCGCTCTTGCAGGTGTCAACCATCCGGGAACTGGTGAAGCGTCAGGCTTCGGATGACGTCGCGGCGACCCTGATTACCACTTTTCTTAACGATCCACATGGCTATGGCCGGATTGTGCGCAACGACGCGGGCGACGTGTCCGCGATTGTCGAGCAGAAAGCGCTTGCGGCCGGGCAGGAGGAGATTCGGGAGATCAATTCGGGGATTTACTGTTTCCGAACCGATCTGTTGTGGCCCCACCTGGCGGCCCTGAAGCCCAACCCGAAATCCGGCGAAATCTATCTGACCGATATTGTCGAGGCTTTGGCGGCGGATGGGAAGCGCGTCGCCCCCATGGTGGTAGACGATGCGGCGGAACTGCTCGGGATCAACACGCGGGTGGAATTGGCAGAGGTCGACGCCATTTTCCGTCAACGCAAAGTGCGGCAACTGATGCTGGATGGCGTGACGGTGGAGAAACCGGCGACGGTGACGGTGGATTTGGATGTCGAAATCGGCATAGACACCACCGTAGAGCCGTTCGCTCAGATCCTCGGAAAGACACGCATCGGGTCGGACTGCAAGGTGGGCATGGGCTCAGTGATTCGGGATTCCGAACTGGCCGACGGTGTGCAGGTGGAGGCGTACAGCTTTGTCGGCACGTCGCGCGTGGCCGCCGGAGCGCATGTGGGGCCGTTCGCGCGTCTGCGTATGGACAACGACGTGGGGCCGGGGGCGCACATCGGCAACTTCGTGGAATTGAAGAAGACACGGCTGGGAGCGGGATCGAAGGCGATGCACCTGGCGTATCTGGGCGATTCCGTTATCGGGCAGGGCGTGAACGTGGGGGCGGGTACAATCACGTGCAACTACGACGGGGAGAAGAAGCATCGCACCGAAATCGGTGACGGTGCGTTTGTCGGCAGCAATTCCACGCTGGTAGCGCCGGTCACAGTGGAGGCCGGCAGCTATATCGGGGCCGGCTCAGTGATCACAGACCGGGTTCCGGAGGGGACTTTGGCGCTGGGGCGCGCGCGGCAGGTGATCAAAGAAGGCTGGCAGCGGAAGAAAAAGAGCTAGCGGCTGCGGACCAGGATCCGTTTCGCGAGGTCGCCCTCTTCGCCTTCGACAAAAGCGACGGTAACCCGGGCATTGCTGCGGAGGTCGCCTTCGACAATCGTTTCCTCGTTCATGAGGAAGCGCCGCATTTCCGGCTTTCGGCCAGAGATGCTGCGGCGGACCGTGACAGCAGCTTCTTCCACCTCGGTGACGGTGCCAGACCAGAAACTATACTCAGGCGCTTCGGCTTCCGGCTTCTCCGCCTGCTCCTGGGCAAAGAGGCAGCCAACCAGCACGGCGAGTGCGCAGAGAGCGGCTCTGAGAAGCGCGTTGGGCACAAATTGAGCATACCGCCCGAAGCCTGAAGCTACCGTGAACAGGCAATTAAAATGGGTTCACTGGAGAGATAGGCGTCTATAGTACCAGGACGGGATGATAAACGTTCGGCAGCTTGGCTTCGCCGATGGCGAGCAGACTGCCATTGCCTGTGACGGCCTTGACATACCGTGTTCCTTTGGCGACCCGGAAAGGAGAAACGCGGAAATCACGACCGTGGCGGATCTGCCCGGCGGTGATCTCATCAACGGTCTCGGCAGGAAACTGAGGCAGCAGACGGGCGGCCGGGACAAGTGCGGATTGAAGATCACCAGCGGCGGCCAGGGCTTCCAGTTGGGGGAGCGTGCGTGCTTCGTCAATCGTGAAATCGGCGGACATCAGACGGCGCAGTGTGAGCAAGTAGGCGCCGCACCCAGCCGCACGGCCCAACTCGTGCGCAATACCGCGAAGATAGGTACCCGCCGAGCAGTGAACCTTAATGCGAATATCCGATTGGTCGCAACCAATCAATTCGAGGGAATGAATAGTGACTTCGACAGGCTTCAGGTCGACCTCAATATTCTTGCGAGCCAACTTGTAGGCGGGAGTTCCGGCGATCTTCTTGGCGGAAATGGGCGGCGGAGTTTGCAAAAACGGGCCACGAAATGGCCCCAGCAAGGTTTCGATCGCTTCCGGACTGGCTGTGAACGGGAGTGGGGGGGACGTGGGTTCGCCTTCAGCGTCGTAAGTATCGGTGGAGTGTCCAAACCGGACCACGGCGTCGTATACTTTTTCGCTGCGTGTGTAAAATTGCGACAGGCGAGTGGCGCGACCTGTGACCAAGGGGAGGACACCGGTGGCGAGCGGGTCGAGGGTGCCCAGATGGCCCACACGTTTCGTGTTGGCAATACGGCGAAATTTGTTGACTACGTCGTGGCTGGTCCAGCCAGACGGTTTGTCAACGACGAAAACACCATCCATGAAGTAATCAGGGTAGCATTGCGTATACAGAGTCCGGTCCAAAGCCCGTTAAAATAGAAGGGCGATGAACGAGGCAAACAATCCCCTGATTCCACCGGCAACCTTCGAGTTCTTAGTGGCGAGTTTGCGTTTTCAAGCGGACATGAACCTCAGCGGAGGGCTGGGGCAGGAAGGCGAGGAGCCGGAAGGCCCCAATCTGCCGCTTGTGCGGCACTTCGTCGATATGCTGGCGATGCTGTTGGAGAAGACGAAGGGAAATCTCACCCTCGACGAGCAGCGGGCGCTCGAGAATACGCTCACCGAGTTGCGATTCCGCTACATCCAGGTGTTCGATCAGGAGAAGAAGAAGGCCGAAAAGGCGGCGGAAGCGGCGCAGGGCTGAAAAGGCCGGATGGCTATCGAGGGGCGGGTACGCGTGTTGGGGTCGGGCACGAGCTTGGGCGTGCCGACTGTCGGGTGTTCGTGTGACGTATGCCAGTCGCCGGACCCGCGCGACAACCGGTTGCGGCCTTCGGTGATTGTCGAGTTCGACGGGCAGGGGGTGCTCATCGACACGACGCCGGACTTCCGGCAACAGGCGTTGCGAGCGGGCATCGAGAAAGTCGACGCCGTGCTCTTCACCCACGCGCACGCGGATCACATCATGGGATTGGATGACATCCGGCCCTTCAACTTTCGCCGCCGGGAGCCGATTCCGATCTATGGGTCGACGGAGACGCTCGCCTTTGTGAGGAACGCCTTTGGCTACATCTTTTCGGACTCGCCGGCGGAGTCGACGGTACCGAAGCTGAGGGCGGAGACGTTTGGCGGTGAAGGGGCTTTCCCGCTGCTCGGAATCGAGTGCCTGCCCGTACCGGTCCGGCACGGACGAGGGACCGTGTATGGATTCCGAATGGGGAAGTTCGCCTACTTGACCGACCACAGCGAAATTCCCGAGGAATCGCTGGAACTGCTGCGCGGATTGGACGTTTTGTTCCTCGATGCGTTACGTCATAAACCACATCCGACACATTCCACGGTGGAGCGGTCGCTTACCTATGTCGACGAGTTAAGGCCCAAACTGACCTTCTTCACGCACATCAGCCACGACCTCCCGCACGAGCGGACCGAGACTCTGCTGCCACCCCATGTCCGGCTCGCCTACGACGGGCTGGAGGTTGAGGTCGAACTGTAGGGATGGGATCGGGCTTGCGCGTATTCCGGGGCGTGGCCGAAGCGGTGGGCGCGATGGGTCCATCGGCGGTGAGCATTGGCAACTTCGATGGCGTGCATCGCGGTCACCAGGAACTGTTCCGGCGGCTAGTGGCGAACGCGGCGCGGCTTGGCCTGAAAGCTTCCGTGATCACCTTCGATCCGCATCCGACCAAGATCGTGGCGCCGCATCGCGCGCCGCGATTACTGAGCGGGTTGGACCGGAGACTGGAGTGGATCGCGGAGTCGGGGATCGAACAGGCGCTGGTGATTCCCTTCGACGAAGAGTTCTCGCAGTTACCGCCGGAGGAGTTTGTCCGGTGGGTACTGGTGGAGGGCGCCGGAGCCCGGCTAGTGCTGGTGGGGGAGAATTTCCGTTTCGGCAACCGGCAGGTAGGGGACACCGAACAGTTGGCGGAGTTGGGCGCGCGGTGGGGGTTCGAGACGGACATTGTCCAGGCGGTGGAGTACCGGCGGCGGATGGTGTCGAGCACGGCGGTGCGGGGGTTGCTGGACGCGGGGGAGGTATTGTGGGCGGGGCGGATGCTGGGACGTTGGTACACGCTCGAGGGGGAAGTAATCGCCGGGCAGGGCATCGGGTCGAAGCAAACGGTGCCGACATTGAACTTGAAGACAGCGGCGGAGGTTCTGCCGGCGCAGGGAGTGTACGTCACGTCGACGGTGGATGCGCAGGATGGGAGGCAGTGGCCCTCGGTGACCAACATCGGGATGCGGCCCACGTTCGGCGGCGACTCGCTGACGGTGGAAACTTACTTACTGCGGCCGCTGGAAGGGACTACGCCGAGCCGGATCGGTGTCAGTTTTCTGCGGCGGTTGCGGGAAGAGCGGAAGTTCGCCGATGCCGGCGCGCTGAAGGCCCAGATACTGCGAGACGTTTGGAAGGCGGAGGCCTATTTCCGACGGCGCACCCGGTGGGGGCACGGGAAAGTTTAAGACCCGAAGATCGCGAAACCAGGCGGCCGCCGGCTGCTATACTGGAAGAAACCTACCATGCTTTCTCAAGGCAAAACAGCCCATCTTAAGAAATTGG